>NZ_JAFMKL010000153.1:0-3180 GCF_017852955.1 Vulcanococcus sp. DEBay_Sum22DG08_74 | reverse complement strand
CCGTAGAGGTCCTCGAAGCGGACGATGTCGTCCTCGCCCAGGTAGGGGCCGCTCTGCACTTCGATCATCTCGACCGGGATCTTGCCCGGGTTCGAGAGCCGGTGCTTGCAGCCCAGGGGGATGTAGGTGCTTTGGTTCTCGCCCACCAGCTCTTCAACGCCATCTTTCTCGACGACGGCGGTTCCTTGCACCACGATCCAGTGCTCAGCCCGGTGGTGGTGCATCTGCAGTGAGAGCGAAGCCCCAGGGTTCACGCTGATGCGCTTGACCTGCCAGCGATCGCCCTCGGTGATGCCGTCGTAGGCACCCCAGGGCCGGTAGATCTTGCGGTGGGCCTTGCTCTCCGGCGCTCCGCTTTGCTCCAGCAGGCCGACGATGCTTTTGACGTTCTGGGCCTGATCCCGTTTGGCGACCAGCACCACGTCATTGGTTTCCACCACCACCAGGTCTTCCACGCCCAGACCCACCACCAGGCGGTGCTCACTGCGCAGGTAGCAGTTGCGGCTGTTTTCGCTGATGACCCGGCCCCGCAGCACGTTGCCCTGCTCGTCCTGATCAGCCGTTTCCCAGAGGGCACTCCAGCTGCCGACATCGCTCCAGCCCGCCTGCAACGGCAGGACGGCACCGCGGTCGGTCTTCTCCATCACCGCCACGTCGATGGCGACGTTGGGGCACTGGCCAAAGGCCTCCTTCTCCAGCCGTTGGAAGTTCAGGTCTGAGCCGCCCTGGGCCAAGGCACTGCGGCAGGCCTGGACCACCTCGGGGGCCAGCCGCTCCAGTTCCGCCAGGATCACGCTGGCCTTGAACAGGAACATGCCGCTGTTCCAGGTGAAGCGGCCGGTGGCCAGGAAGCCTTCGGCGTTGGCGCGGTCGGGTTTCTCCACAAACCGTGCGATCGGCACGGGGGTGCCCGCATCCCCCAGCGGTTGAGCGGCTTCGATGTAGCCGTAGCCGGTCTCGGGGGCCGTGGGCACGATCCCGAAGGTCACCAGTTGGCCCGCCTCAGCCGCCGCAACACCGGCTTGCACCGTCTGGCGGAAGGCGGCTCCTTCTCGAATCACGTGGTCGGCTGCGAGCACCAGCAGCAGGGGGTCATCGCCTGCGGCCATGGCCTGCAGGGCGGCGATCGCCACGGCTGGGGCGGTGTTGCGGCCCACGGGCTCCAGCAGGATCGCCGAGGGATCCACGCCGATCTGGCGCATCTGCTCGGCGACGATGAAGCGGTGGTCTTCGTTGCAGATCAGCAGCGGCGGCTGGAGGTTGGCGATGCCCTCAAGTCGCTGCTGGGTTTGCTGCAGCAGGGTTTCTTCCCCTTGGCCCGCCAGGGCCCAGTACTGCTTGGGGTAACTGGCCCTCGATAGGGGCCACAGGCGGGTTCCAGTACCGCCACACAAAATCACTGGAACCAGGGCCGCCATGGAGTGCACTCCTCTTGCACACCATTTCAAACCAAGCCCGCCCGCTTTGCCCGCTGGCTTGGTGCTGGTTCAGCTTTGTCCGTCCCCTGGGCTGGGGTCGGCCAACTCCAGTAATCCAGGCGGGGGGGTGATGCCAATCCACCCCTCTTCGAGCTCCACCCGGGGAACAATCGATTCGACAAAGGGGATCCAGAGGGGCTGTTTTTTGCCGCTGAGTTGGACCTCGAGCAGGTCGTTGCCGGCATGGAGCAGGTCTTGGACCTGGCCGATGGGTGTGCCCGTCTCCAGCAGCCGCACCTCCAGTCCCACCAGATCCAGCAGGTGAAATTCGCCTTTGGACAGTTTTGGGCGCTGATCGCTCGGCACCAAGAGCTCCTGGCCCACGCAGGCCTCAGCGCTGCTGCGGTCGTCAATGCCCTCGATCCGGATCACAAACAGCTCTTTGCCTGGGAGCCGGCGCCCTGAGAGCAATTGAATTTCCTGGGGTTCTGGCGCGGGCCCCCGCTTCTGGGCCGGTGCGCGCAGCCAGCGGGGGCCGGCCTTGGTGAAGCGTTCGGGGAAATCGCTGAGGGGATTGACCCGCAGTTCTCCGCGCAGTCCTTGGGCGGCAACGATCTTTCCGACCACCAGCAGCTCGGGTTGTTGCTCCATCAGCCCAAGGGCCACACCTCAGCCTCGATAATGAACGGGCGACTGGGCCTTCCTATGGCTGATTCCCTGCCGATCCTGCCTGGCTCCACTGTGGTGGTGCGCGATGGGCGCTCCATCTACAACGGCTACCAAGGCTTCGTGCAGCGCATCAGCGGCAGCAACGCAGCCGTGCTGTTTGAAGGCGGCAACTGGGACAAGCTCGTCACCATGCCCCTCAAGATTCTTGAGCAGGCCTGAGCTTCTCTAGGGACGCCCGGGCTGCCTCCTGTTCGGCCTGCCGGCGCGAGCGTCCCCAGCCCTCACCGAGGGTCGTCTTCCCCAGGCTCACCTGACAGTGAAACCGCCGGGGATCGGCGTGGACTTGGCTGACCTCTTGGCAGCGGTAATCCGGTAGGCCTCGTTTTTGGCCCTGGCTCCATTCCTGCAGGGCTGATTTCCAGTTGTGCAGGTGGGGATCGGCTTCAAAGGCCTTGGCTGTGGTCTGCCAGTGGGGGGTGAGCCAGAGCAGTACAGGCGTGAGGTCCCCCCAAAGGCGATAGAGCGCGCCGATGCAGGCCTCACAGGCTTCGGCCCTGAGGGTCTCGCGCGCGCTGGTGTCTCCTGCGGCCGTTGGGCCGATGCGCAAAACAGCGTCGATGTCCACCGCTTGGCCGAGTTCCCCCAGCCAGCGGTCACTGACCAGTTGGGCCCGCAGCGCTGAGCTTTGTCCGACGCTCAGGTTCGGATAGTGCTGTTCAAGGAATTCCGAGGCCGCCAGACGTAGGACGGCGTCGCCAAGAAATTCCAGTTTTTCGTGGTTGACGCTGAGCCCTGCGGAGGTGTGGGTGAGGGCCTCATCCAGCCGCTCCAGGTCCATCTCCGCGGGGGCTGTCAGGCCCAGGCCTTGAAGGAACTGCCGCAGTTGGGCGTGGCGCTCAGCGTTCATTGGGGTGAAAGCAGGACGTAAGCCGGGTTCTGTTCTCCGCTTTCGCGGGGGCGATCATCTGTCTGGGACCACCGTTACCGATGGCCTCAAGCGGCGCAAGAAAAGCGGAACGGGTGTCATGGCCAACCGTTGTTCCTAGGCCTTGCTCCCAGCCGGGGTTTACCGAGCCAGCACCTCTCGATGCTG
>NZ_JAFMKL010000152.1:0-3231 GCF_017852955.1 Vulcanococcus sp. DEBay_Sum22DG08_74 | reverse complement strand
AGCGCAGGCGCGCGCTTCATTCGAGAACCCGAGCGGGGCCCGTGCAGACCCAGGAGCGATCAATCCCCGTGGCGCTCAGGAACGGACTGTCGCCATAGAACGTCGGACGGCCGGCGGGCGTCTGACGGCTCTGGACGCGCCAGAGCTGACGCTCGCAACTGACGCTGATGGTCAGGCTCCCCCCATCGCTCTGGGGGATGCGCAGCAAACGCATCCCGTCGTAGAGGCCCAGGGGTTGGGCCTTGAGCTGCTTCAGCAAGACCGCCAGGGCCTGGGGAGGCCTGGGGCTTTGGGCCTGCACCGGCAGCGCCGCCATCCAGCCCGCGCTCAGGAGGGCCAGGCTGAGGCTTAGACGTCGACCCATCAGCCCAGGAGGAATTGCCTGAATTCTGCTGAGACCACGGCGAAGCGCCAGCCTTCGCAACGATCCCTCAGAAGCTCAGGTTGAGGACGTTGTAGCCCTGCGGTCCTGAGGGCTTCTTGAACTCCAGGGGCAACAGCGCATCGTCTGCCACCTCGACGCTATGGCGGGCCGAGGCATCCTCCATGTAGGCCTGCTCGGCCATCAGTCCGTGGTCGGCAGTCGGCAGAGCTGTGGAGAGCTGGATCGGCTCCATGGCGTTGGCGTTCAGCGTCAATCCGCTACCAACCAGGAGGCTGCAGGCTGCTGCAAGCGCGAAGGTCTTCATGGCCAGGTGTGTGAGGAGGGCCTTGTCTTCGCAATAGCTACGGCCAAAGAAAAATGGCAACAGTGGATTTCGGCAAGGCTTCAGGCCGCGCTCAACCACTGCCGCAGCAAGGGAAGACTCAGGCCAATCACGTTGGAGAAGCAGCCATCCAGGCGCTCCACCAGGCAGCCGCCGCGTCCCTCCAGGGCAAAGCCACCGGCGCACTGCAGCGGTTCACCCGTCGCCACATAGGCCTGGATCTCGGCGTCGCTCAGATCAGCAAAGAGCACCCGAGTGGTCACCGCGGCCACCCGCTCGGCCCCCGCTGGATCCAGCAGGGCATGACCGGTGTGGAGCTCCCCCCAGGCGCCGCGCATCCGCCGCCAGCGGCTGATGGCCTCCTGGGGATCCGCGGGTTTGCCAAAGACCTCCCCGTCAAACGCCAGGACCGAATCACAGCCCAGCACCGCCGAGACCTCC
Source organism: Vulcanococcus sp. DEBay_Sum22DG08_74 (assembly GCF_017852955.1). Taxonomy (NCBI): domain Bacteria; kingdom Bacillati; phylum Cyanobacteriota; class Cyanophyceae; order Synechococcales; family Synechococcaceae; genus Vulcanococcus; species Vulcanococcus sp. DEBay_Sum22DG08_74. The sequence goes on along the minus strand of NZ_JAFMKL010000152.1, from coordinate 2,083 downwards.
CGATCGAGCCCGCTCTCCAGCACCGCCCGCGCCTTCGCCCGGGCCAGGAGCTGCACCAACTGCGCCGGATCGGGGTGGCCGATGGCCTCCTCATCCACCCCGCTGACCTGCACCCGATGGGGGATCGCCGCCTGCTCCAGCAAGCGCCGGCGGGCGGGGGAGGCAGAGGCCAACAGCAGCACGGCCGATCCTTGAGCTCGGCCCACTCTGGCAAGGGTCTCGGGCGATAGGAGCCAGCCGATGACCACAATGAAGGGACCCCAGCGCTCCCGTTGATGCAGCCCCGCCTTAGCCAGCAGGAGCAACGGGCGCTGATCCGGGCCAAGAGGGCCGTGCGCTGCCTTCCCTTTCGGCGCCGCTTCTATGAGGAACTCGAGCGGGAGGCCCTCAGCAGCACCCAGCTCGCGGCTCGCTCCGACTGGACTGCCCTCAGCCGCCAGCGTCTCTCAGCGAACCACTGCGAAGACCTGCTGATCTGGCTGATCCAACTCGGGGTGCTGCGCCGCGAGGTCGATGGCCAGGGCCTGACCGAACGGGTTCGCCTGACGCCCCTCGGGCGGGTCGTGCTCTCGGACTGGTCCGGGGAGATCCCCAGCGCCAGCCTCCCCTCCCGCCTGCGCCACTGGATCAAGCAGCACTGGCCGAGGCTCTAGCGCGGCTCTTCCGTGAGTTCACGGATGCCGGGGAGTAATGAACACGGGGCTAGTAGGGCTAATCCCCTGAGTTTCGGACCTTCAAAACGGCAAATGCATAGAGCTCTTTGATCAACAGCGGCCACCGAGAGCGGTCCTGGGGCTCCTCGAGCGGCAATTCGTCGTACCGAAAGATCGTGCCAAAAGGTGTGAACAGTTCCAGCTCTTGGAACTCCTGGGGCAGGACAAAACCCTGTGCCTCAAGAAGGTCAAGCAGAAGACCGATGCTGTGGCTCCGGGGATAGTCCAGCTTGCGAGAAGCCAGCAGAGCCTTGAGGCATTTCTCTGCGGCTTGTTGAGCGTGATACCCCAGGGTCTCGTCGGAGATCTCAGGATCGTTGATCAACTTTTCCAATACAGCCAGGTCTTGGGCTGCCTTACGCAGAAGAAGAAGCCCCTGATCAGAGGGAGTCATGCAGCACCCTGCCCTGATGGTGTGCGGTGAATTCAACAGTTCCCGGGATTGCAGAGCGTTCACGGAAGTGCTCCGCCGTCGTCACCACAACATCGACGGACATCAGAATTCCTCTCAGGGCTCTCTGGAGGCGCACCGTTTCTGCGTAGCGACTCTGCACCGATGGTTCAACCACGAGCAGATCCAGGTCATTGGCAGAGCTCAGCTCTCCCTTGGATGCAGATCCAAAGGCAATCAGGCGTAAAGGCGCTGCTGCCTTCACAAGACGGTCGACGGCTTCGAGGACTTTCTCCTCCGTCACCGACCAGGCCTCTTTAGAAAAACCGGAAGCGGCCACCGCTGCGTTGCGCTGAGCTCTGGTCAGGCTAGTGCCGACCTCAAACCTCATCGTGGTTCTGCAAGAAGAGGCAGCCCCTCGCCCGAGGGCCCATGCCTCGGTCTCGACGGTTTTGGTCTAACGCGACCCTTCCGTGCGTTCACGGATGCCGCCGACTGGTGAGAGCGGAGAGCATCAAGCAACGGAGCCAGAGAGCCCCGTTAGCGTGATGAAACCACCCACTCTTCTAGATCAGAAAGCCATAGCCACCCTGTCTGCCGGTGGCCTGTTGATCGCCATCTCCTTCCTCACGAACTACGGCCATGGAGCCCTCTTCCACGTCTCAGCCCTTCCGCTGGATGAGCAGATCGGAGTATCTCTCCACACTGCCGCTCTGGCGGCGCTGTTTGGCGACGCTGAACTGGCGTCCCGTCTTCGAGATCGAGCAAGAGACCGCCTGGTTGAGACACGTCAACGCGAGATTCGACGCCTTATCGCAACCATCAGATTTGAGCTCGCAGACACCCCCTCAAGCCGACTCCAACTGAACGCTGCGCTGGCTTGATTCAGTTGGTCAATACGGGCTTAGTGACCTTTCAAAAGATCTGAGCATCAAACTGGAGCCTGATGCTTCACTAGCCATTGCGACAACGCTGAGCG
>NZ_JAFMKL010000151.1:0-3267 GCF_017852955.1 Vulcanococcus sp. DEBay_Sum22DG08_74 | reverse complement strand
CCTGTTCGCACTGGCTGCTTTGGCGGGGAGTACCCAGCCAGTGGCGGCCCAGCCCAATCCCTGTGCTCACACCATGAGCACGGTGGAGACATCGCTGTGCATCGCCAAGGTTCTTGAGCAGAAGGATCGGGACTTGGCTCTGGCCATGCAGAAGGTGGCAGCGGATGCTGCCGAGATGCCCGGCGGTCAGTTCCCCACGCTCTGGAAGGACAACCTGACGGGCTTCTTTAAGACCAGCGCGGATCCCGAGGATCAGCTGGCTGCGTTTCAGCAGGCCCGCCGCAATGCCTGCGTTTACATGAACTCCATCGCCTTCCAAGGCACGGGCTTCGGCATCTTCGTTAGCAACTGCGAGATCCGGATGACCGATGCCCTGATGCAGTCGCTCGACTAACGGTCCTTCGGCGCTTCCTCAAGGCCACCGATGCCAACCAACAGCTGCAGCAGTTTGCGGCTGATGCTGCTGAGTTGCTGCAGCTCCTTCAAGGTGTTCACCAGGATCGGCTGGGTTTGCTCCAGCACCTGCTGAGCACGATTGGAGGTGGCCTCGGCACTGGCCCCGGTGGCGCTGATTTGCGTGAGCGTTTTGCGCAGGGTGGGTGCTGTCGCTGCGGTCTCCCGTTGCACCACGCCGCTGAGGTTGTCGACGCTCCCGAGGGTTTTGCGGATCTCGCGCAGGGTGTCGGGAACATCCTCTGCCGTGAGTTTGGTGGTGTTGTTCAAGGTGGCCTGCAGGGCCTTCTGGGTTTGATGCAGATCCACCATCAGGCTGCTGATGGCGGGCGGTTGCTCATAGGGCAGGGTCGTGTCGCGCATGCCGTGCTTCTCCAGGCTCACCGGCCAGGGCTGCGGATCAGGACTGACCACCAGGAAGTGCTCCCCGACAAGACCTTGCTGCCCTTGGCTGGCCGTGCTGCGTGGTCCCACCAACGGCGCAAATCGCTCGTCAATTTGAAACTTCACCTGCACCTTGGCGTTGGGCAGCATCTCCAGGGAGCGCACCTGACCGACCTGCATGCCTGAGATCTGAACCGCCTGGCCGGGCCTGATGCCACTGGCATTGGCCGCCACCAAGCGCAGGTTCAAAAAGCGTTGGCCCCAGTGCTGCTCACGCGCCAAGCCAATGATCAAGGCTCCCAGCAGTACGGCACCAGAGCCAAGAAAGAGGAGTTTCTCGTGACTCCGCGTCGGTGGATTCGGCATCGTCATAGGGAGCTCGCCTGCAGACGGATGGGATCGAGCACCGTGATCCAGAGCAGCTTGAGGGCAAAGAGAACCATCAGTCCCTCGATCAAGAGATTGCTGACCATCAAGGCGGGATGGCGTTGGCGTTTGAGTTCCTGGTAGCCCCGCCATTGACTCCAGGCGCAGATGCCGGCCAGGAAGAACGAGCAGCGCAGCATGGCCCGCAGGACATCCTGCAAGGCAACACCGCTGAGCAGCGCCTGCGCTTCACCAATCAGGTCACTGCGGGGTGTGGTCAACGCCCCCGCGCAGAGCGAGGAGATCAAAAAGAGCACCAGCAGAACCGCGGCGAGCAGTGCGGAGGCCGGGACACTGATTAGCCAGGCCCTGGAGCCGTGGCGTTCGACGCGATCCAGCCAGTTCGGCATCATCAGCGCCATCGCCAGCAGCGAGACCAGCAGCGGTCCCACCAACTGCAGCACCAGCAAGGTCAGCAGCTCCAAGCTGAAGCGACTGTTCTGCCCAAGGGGACCGGCACTCAGCTCAACGATGCCGGCGCCAACCACCAGCCCCGAGAGCAGCACGGGACCGCCGCAACGTTGACCGTTGCGTTCGGCGGTGTTCAGCACCCGCCAGATTCGATCACTGGTGAGCTGGCTTTGCACCAGAGCGCTCAATGGCTCCACCCAGGTTGCCGATGCGTGCCTGATCGTCTACTGCTGATCGCTCAGCCGATAAACAGTGCCACAAAGCACCAACGCTTAACTCGCATCAACCAAAGCGGACTCGACAAATCGCAAGACGGCCTTGGCGGCCTCTTGTGCCATCCCGGAGTCGTTGGCATCGAACCGGTCGATGGGAGCCTCATCGTCTCTTGGATAGCGGGTCTCACTATTCATCCGACTCAAGGCCTTGAGGTGCAGTGAATCAATCCAGGCGGTATCGACACCTTGCTCGCGAATCGCTTCAGCTAAGCGATCCAGAGAATGGCTGTAGGGGGGCAGTGTCCCCAGGGAAATCAGCAGTCCCTTAAGGGCTTTCTCCGCCGCTTGGCTGTAGTGATAGCAAGCCTGGCTGTGAAACCCCTGTGACTGAGTGAGTTCTCCAACTTCGAAGTCACTCTTGGCTTGCCGCAGCCAAGCCTGTTGTCGTTGGCTCATCCTTTTGCCAGGCAAAGGGCGTCTTTGGCAATGGCCCGCCAGTACGGGTCCTGACTTTGTGACTGTTGGAGCCAGTCCGTTGTGCTGAGTGCCAAGGCGTCATCGGCCATGCCAATGGCGAGAACAGCCTCTGCCACTTGATCAGCTGTTGCCTGGTCACCAGCGACGGCCAGTACGTCCACGTCGGAGTAGGCGTCCCAGTCTCCGCGAGCCAGTGATCCAAACAGCCAGAGGCTGGACCCTGGACACTGGCTGACAACAGCTTCAGCGTTCGAGCGAAGTTGAGCTAACCGTTCTGTTCGCTTCCGTTCGCGAATCAGCGCAACTCTGGCGGCGGTGGAGGCTGCTTCGACCATGGTTCAAGAATATGCAGGACTTCAGGCTTTTGCTGGCTGAGCCGGTCCTGTCCACAAAGGCCACAAAAAAAGCCCCCGCCGAAGGGCGAGGGCTGAGGGACGATCGCTGAAAGGAATCAGTCGAGGTCAGGCATGGCCAGGGTGGGCTCGGCCTGACGGTCGATGCCCTTCTCGAAGCCAGCAGCAGCAGCGCGGGCGCGGCCGGCGTGCCAGAGGTGACCCACCAGGAAGAAGAAGGCGAGAACGAACTGAGTCGCAGCCAACCACTGACGGAGGTTCACGAAGTTCACCGAGTTGGGCTCGGTGATGATGCCGCCCACAGAGTTCAGAGACGCGTTGGGGGCGTGGGTCATGTACTCAGCCGCGCGGCGCACTTGCCAGGGCTGAATGTCGTTCTGGAGCTTGTCGAGGCTCAGGCCGTTGGGGCCACGCAGGGGCTCCAGCCAAGGACCACGGAAGTCCCAGAAGCGCATGGTCTCACCACCGAAGATGATCTCGCCGGTGGGGGAGCGCATCAGGTACTTACCCAGACCGGTGGGGCCCATGGCCGAACCGATGTTGGCGCC
>NZ_JAFMKL010000150.1:0-3269 GCF_017852955.1 Vulcanococcus sp. DEBay_Sum22DG08_74 | reverse complement strand
GGCGGAGGCGTTGGAGTTGGACGGCCGCTGGCGGCGGCTGGGGCGATCGCCCGTCTCGCGGATCGCGGCTTGTTGCTGGAACAGGCGCTGCTCGAGCTGCTCGTAGCTGGCGTCAAACGGACAGCCCTTGGCGCTCAGGCTGCAGTCCTGGCAGTAGCGGCCATCGCTGTAGCGCTCCAGGTTGGAGCGGTTGAAGAAGTAGGGCTTGTGGCTGAAGCTGCTGGCCACCCACTGCCAACTGAGGTTGTTGCTGGCCGGGTCCCCATCCAGCAGGTGGCGCAGGAACCACTGGGCGCCCGCCTGCCAGCGGATGCGCCGCCAGTGGACGACGTAGGCCGCCAGCCACATCCGGGCGTGGTTGTGCAGCCAGCCCGTCTGCTGCAGCTCCTGGCTGAAGCCATCCATGCAGGCCAGCCCCGTGCGGCCTTCGGTGATGTCGGCGGGGAGCTCCGGTGCATAGGCCCCGGGGTGATGGCCGGTCTTGAGCGGTTCCTGGTCGCTCCAGATCCCATCGCCCAGTTGCTCCCAGAGCCGCTGCCAGTAGTCCCGCCAGCCCAGCTCATTGATCAGCTTCTCGCTGGCCTGCCGCTGCTTGGTGCGGGCGAAAACGGCATCGCGCACCTCCGCCAGGCTGATGGCCCCGTGGCGGATGTAGGGCGAGAGCCGGGTGACGGGGCCGCTGAGGAAGTTGCGGGCCTTGGCGTAGCGCTCGGGTTGGACCCTGCGCAGGAGAGCATCCGCCTGGCTGCGTCCGCCCTGGATCGGGCTGAGGCTGCCGCTGGCTTCGGGGAAGAGCTGCTGCAGCGTGCACTCGAGTGCGCTGCGGTCGCTGAATTGACGAGGGAGATCACCGGGGTGCTCCTCCCAGTTCAGGGGCACTCCGCGCGGGGTGGGGCTAGCCAACGATGGCGACTTGGGGTCCAGTGATCCTGGCGTCTGGCGCCTTCTGGGTGAGAATCACCGCAACGCAAGCGCCCGTTTCATGCTCCTCGATCTGCGCGGTAAGAAGGCCCTGGTCACCGGCATCGCCAATAACAAGTCGATCGCCTGGGGCATCGCCCAGCAGCTGCACGCCGCTGGCGCCGAGCTCGGGGTCACCTATCTGCCTGATGACAAGGGGCGCTTTGAAGGCAAGGTGCGTGAGCTGACCGCTCCCCTGGCCCCCACCCTGTTCGAGCCCCTGAACGTGCAGGACCCCGCTCAGATCGAAGCGGTCTTCGCCAAGGTCAAGGAGCAGTGGGGCCAGATCGATGTCCTGGTGCACTGCCTGGCCTTCGCCGGTAAGGACGAGCTGATTGGTGACTACTCGAACATCTCTCCCGAGGGCTTTGCCCGTGCCCTCGAGGTGAGCGCCTACTCCTTGGCACCGCTCTGCAAGCACGCCAAGCCTCTCTTCAGCGAAGGCGGCAGTGTGATCACCCTCAGCTACCTCGGTGCTGAGCGCGCGATCCCCAACTACAACGTCATGGGCGTGGCCAAGGCCGCCCTGGAAGCCTCAGTGCGCTACCTGGCCGCTGAGCTGGGCGAGAAGCAGGTGCGCGTGAACGCCATCAGCGCCGGCCCGATCCGCACCCTGGCCAGCTCGGCCATCGGCGGCATCCTCGACATGATCCACAACGTCGAAGAGAAGGCTCCCCTGCACCGCACCGTCACCCAGGACGAAGTGGGCGGGACCGCGGCCTTCCTCGCCAGCAACCTGGCCTCCGGCATCACCGGCCAGACCATCTATGTCGACGCCGGCTACTGCATCACCGGCATGTGAGCGGCAGACTGAGCTGAGGAGGGCATGACCATGCGCACGGGCGAGATCCATCGCGTCACCGGTGAAACCGATGTGCGCGTCAAGTTGAACCTCGATGGCACGGGCCAGTGCAGCGCCAGCACGGGCGTGCCCTTCCTCGATCACATGCTTCATCAGATCAGCAGCCACGGGCTGGTGGATCTGGAGATCAATGCCGTGGGTGACACCCACATTGACGATCACCACACCAATGAGGACGTGGGGATCGCCGTGGGTCAGGCCCTGGCCCAGGCCCTGGGGGACCGGCGCGGGATTCATCGCTTCGGTCACTTTGTGGCGCCCCTGGATGAGGCCTTGGTGCAGGTGGCCCTCGATTGCAGCGGCCGCCCGCACCTGAGCTTTGGCCTGCAGATCCCCGCTCAGAAGATCGGCAGCTACGACACCGAGCTGGTTAAAGAGTTCTTTGTGGCCGTGGTGAATAACTCCGGCCTCACCCTGCACATCCGGCAGCTGGATGGGGTGAATTCACACCACATCGTTGAGGCCTGCTTCAAGGCGTTTGCAAGGGCGCTGCGCCAGGCCACCGAGGTGGATCCGCGCCGCGCCGGAGCGGTGCCCAGCAGCAAGGGCGTGCTGGAGCGCGCGGGCGCCTAGGCCCGCTTAACACTCCGTTACGCGATGATGGCGGCGTCGCTCAGCGTCTTTGCCCATGACCGTCGCCCCCGCTCTCGGCTACGACCGCTCCGATTGGGCCAGCGCCTTCCGCAATGTTGGCGTCGAGCTTGATGGCGTCGCGCTGACCGCAGCCCGGGGCGCGATTCCAGCTGAGCTTGAGGGCACTCTTTACCGAAATGGTCCCGGCCGGTTGGAGCGGGGTGGTCAGTGGGTGCATCACCCCTTTGACGGGGACGGCATGATCACCGCCCTGCGGTTTGAGGGGGGTCAGGTCCAGCTGCGCAATCGCTTTGTGCGCACCGAGGGCTTTGAGGCCGAGGAGCAGGCGGACAAATTCCTCTACCGAGGTGTCTTTGGCACCCAGAAGCCCGGCGGCATTGCCGCCAATGCCTTTGACCTGCGTCTGAAAAACATCGCCAACACCCATGTGGTGCGGCTCGGGGATCAGCTCTTGGCCCTGTGGGAGGCCGCCGAACCCCATGCGCTGGACCCTGAGACCCTGGAAACCCGCGGCCTCAGCCGGCTGGATGGGTTGCTCAAGCCCGGTGAGGCCTTCAGTGCCCATCCCCGCTTTGACCCAGGCCACCATGGCGAGCCTCGGATGGTGACCTTTGGCGTGAAGGCCGGCCCCCGCAGCACGATTCGGCTGATGGAGTTCTCCAGCAGCGGTGCTCTTCTCGCGGACAGCCGCCACAGCTTCAAGGGCTTTGCCTTCCTGCATGACTTCGCGATCACCCCGAACTGGGCGGTCTTCCTGCAGAACGCCGTCGCCTTTAATCCGACGGGCTTTGTCATCGGCCAGAAGGGTGCCGCCCAGTGCCTCAGCTCAAAGCCTGGGGAGAAAGGGCAGTTT
>NZ_JAFMKL010000149.1:0-3280 GCF_017852955.1 Vulcanococcus sp. DEBay_Sum22DG08_74 | reverse complement strand
ATCTGGTACTCCTCGATCTCGTAGGGCATGCCCTTGCGATACCAGGAGATACGGATGATGGCGAAGAGGTCGTAGGGGATGTCGCCGACGTTGTAACAGAACACAGGCCGCCTGGGCCGCTTCGGTGTGGGTGGTTCGGACTTGGCCACGGGTTTCCTCCAAAACAGCCAGGCGCCTGCACGAAGCAGCGCTAGGAAAAAGTTAGGCGTGTGGAAGTGTCCCATCAGTCCCAAAGCTCCGCTGCCTGTTCCATGAGCGCGTCCAAGGCCTCCGGAGAACGCTCTTCCCTTGGGGATACCTCCAAAAGGTGTCCAGCTGGGGCAGATCCACTGGTATCACTGGGAAGTACAGCTGGACAGGGGGGTGTTGTGTCCAGGTGGGTGTCCAGCTGCTCGGAACCAGCTGGACACGAGCTGGACACCTCAAAGGGTTGTCCAGCTGTACTTTCCAGTCCCTGACTGGGTTTTGTCCCAGCTGGACAGGTATTTAGGGGCTTTTCACGCGAGACCAAAGCTTGGTAAGCAGGCAGTGGAGAACCGCCTTTTTTACTGGGACGTGTTTCAGCTACCTGAATCAGCCCACGAGACACCAAACGCTGGGTCGCTTTGGTGATTCCGGAGGTGCTGCCACCACACAGCGGATCAGCAGCAAGCTCAGCCCGCGTCAGAGAGCGTGGGAAAGCCGCCCTAATGCGCTGGAGCACCCGATCCACTACAGAGGCCGGGCTGGCGTCTCCAGCGTCCGTATCGACGTAATCCGTAAGGGAGAAGGTGAGGTCGTTTTCGAGCTTCATGAGCAGCCTGCTGCCATCCCGCCCTGCCCTGGACTTCTCAACGGTGATCAGACGGGCATTGGAGCCTGTCTGAGCCACCTGCTGGGGCGAAGGCCTACGAAGCCCCCAGACCTCATCCACAGCGTCCCTGATGGCCGTAGAGCCACGGAAACCGCCCGTCTTGTTGGCATGGTGAATCAACAGGATGGTGCAGGCCGGGAAAAGGCGCCCATTGTTGTTTGCCAGCCAGTAGATGGGACTCGCAAATTCCTTTTTGTTTTCATCAAAGGCCGATCCCCTGCTGCAACCAGTGATCGAGTCGATGATCACCAGCTTGGGGCGATGCTTCTCGATCAGCTTGGTGAAGCGGTAGTACCAGTTGAGATCCCAACCCATCACAACGGTGACTGGATCAGAAGGCCGAAACTCCAGATCGCGAAGCTGCTGCTGAACCTGCACTTCGCTTTGATCGCCGTTGAGGATCAAGACAGGCCCCGCCTCAACTGGAACGAGATCACCCCGCACTGAGAAGGGCATTCCTCGTGCCACATGCTTGGCAAGCGTCCATGCCGACATGGATTTGCCATCACCACCAGCGCCGTGAATCATCACGGTGCCAGGACATGGCAGCAAATCCGGAATCAGATACTCAAACTTCAAATCTTTTTCAAGCAAACGGTTCAAAGTCATTTCATCGTCCTGATGCTCGAACTGCATCTGAGCGATCAGCAGCCGCTCCAGTGCTCCAGCGTCACGGTATCCAGCCTCCAAAGCCAAGACATTCATGGCGTGAGCTGCCTCAGCCGGGTTCTGGATCTCTTGAATCGCCTTAGCCCGCTTGATCACCTCGGCGTAAGTGATTACGACTTGCCGAATGCGTGTGACGTTATCGGCCTCAGCATCCGCCACAACCTTCCTGAGATCCTCAGAAAGCCACAACCGCCCCGGCAGCTGCTGGTCCGCCATCCAGAACAGAGTCCCAAGGCTTACCGGCCCCTTCCGAAAACTGTTCCAAACCTCTTCACAAGGATTGGAACTAGCCCACTCTTGGCTGTACTCAGGATCCTCAGCAGACCACGCCGACCACAAAGTCAGACCAAGGTCAGTAGGAAGCTCCGAGTGGATTGCCATGCCCACCTTTACCCAGTGATCCCGGCTACCAGCGCCTTGCCCTGGAATCACGCGCAAAGCGGACTGAACAATTTCAGCAACCTCCGCTGGCTCTCTATCCGAGAAATCCAAAGCCTTACGGTTTTTGATAAAACCACCGTCCTGAACTTCACGGCCAGCTGCATCACGCATCTCGGCCAACAGCCATTCAGGGGCTACTGGAACATTCTCAATATCCCCCTCAAAGCCATAACTACCCTCCGGAGCTTTACCATCACTAGATCCCGGATAAGCACCATAAAGAAGACCCTGACGACCCCAGAGAACTTCATAACCTGCGCCTGTATCAGATAGACCGAACCCCTTTACAGAGCCCCAAAGATACTCAGGAACAAGAAACAAATACTTCGCAGCATTTGCCTTTGTAGAAGTAATAACTGGAGCACCATCAAGTGAATCGCCCCACTTCTTTTTCAGCTTGGAGAGGTTGCGATCAACATCAAGAATCACGAGACCAGAACTGCGAGCCCCGGTAAAAACACCAACAGCCTGAAATAGCTCGGGCTTCCTCTCGATTTGGAGCGCCACATCAGACGGCGCCATGACCGTGTGGTGGCTGCGCTCTAGGGGAGTTTTGCCCTTAGAAATCTTTCCAGACTGGATCGCAGTACCCTTTGCATAGATGGGTGCATAAGCAAAACCAACCGGCAGCTGGCGCACAAAGTCCAGCAGCTCTTGTGTCTTGTTCTGTGACACGTTAGACTCCTATCGGGATTGACATGTCGCCCCAGAACCCTTGCAGCTGGGGCGTTTTCCCATGGTAGGCATCCCGTCAAGATGGTGTTAGTGTGTAAGCCGTTGCCCTAGGGCGACCACACCAAGCACGCTTCTCACAATGGGATTTCTCTCAAAGCAAGCATCAGCAAATGTCAATAGCGGCGGCACCGGCGGCGGCTATCTCAATCCATCAAAACTGACAGACGGCGGCAGCGTCCGCTTCGCACTCCTCAGCGAAGAACCCCTTGAGTTCTACGAGTCCTGGGGCACCTCACCCGAAGGCCAGTCCAAGCCCTTCCGCTTTGACTACGAGCCCACCTACGTGGACATCAAGGCCGAGATGGGTGAGTTCGAGCCCCGCGAAGGCCGTGGCGGCCCCGGCAGTGCAGACGTGAAGTTCGCAGTGGCAGTCCCGGTCTACAACTACGACTCGGGCAGCGTGCAGGTCTTCTCCGTCACGCAGAAGTCAATCATGAAAGAGCTTGACTCGATCTCCCAAATGGAAGATTTCGAGAACATGCTTGAGATCGACTTCCAGCTGAGCAAAAAGGGCTCGGGCCTGCTGACTGAGTACACCTTGCGCCCTGTACCCCGCAAGAAAGGCGCCCAAGAGCACATCGA
>NZ_JAFMKL010000038.1:0-14488 GCF_017852955.1 Vulcanococcus sp. DEBay_Sum22DG08_74 | reverse complement strand
GATTTCGGAGACGGCCGCGGCATTGCACGCTTGCGTCGGAAGCTCTCCAGGCGGCACCCAGCGCCGGCCTTGCAGGGCGGCGGTTCCAGCGGCGCGCTCCAGCAAGGGCTCCAGTACTTGGTTGAGGGAGTGCAGGTCCTCACTGCTGAAGGCTGGCGGCAGCAGCAGCGGTTGCAGGCCGTCTTGGGCGGGGGGCAGCAGCGGAGTTTGGGTGAGTTGATCGATCGCTTCGAGATAGCGATTGATCTGGTGCTGCTCGCTCAGCAGGTTGTCCACCAACGCTTGATTGGCGCTATCGCCATCGAGTCGACGCCTGAGCAGTTGTCCAAAGGTGCGCAGGGCCGCCAGGGGATTGCGCAGTTGATGGACCAGCAGCTTGAGCTGGTCGTCCCGAAGGGCCAGTTGACGGCCGAGTCGTTGTTGCTCCAGATCGAGCTTGAGCGCTTCGGTGAGGCAGAGCGCTGTTGCTTCCAGCCGATCACTCAGGGGCGTGGGCCAGGGCCAGCAGTCGGTGTCGATTCGCAGGGCTCCAAGTAGGAGCGGTCCATCTCGCAGGGCGAGCCAACGGCGCGTACAGCGCTCGTCTTGCGATGGCCTACTGGCATCGCTTTCGAGGGCCAAAACTTGCTTGGGCCAGCCGCCAATCGAGAGCAGGGAGGGTTCTCCACTGGCGCTGGGTAGGGCCACGTACACCACCAATGACCGCAGATCAGGACGATCTGCGAATTGGGCAAGTTGCTGTTTCAGCAGCGCGAGAAACCGCTTGGAGACTTGCATCTAGGCGGCGTTCTGGTGGTGGTCCACGGCCTTAAACGGAACTTTTTTCGGAGACTTGGTTCAAATCCGAGAAAAAGTCTTAAGATTTTGGGTATCGACCAATACCGAGCGGCCTGACGCAGGCAGCACGGCGATGGCTTCTGCCTTTGGTTGCAACTTTGTTGCATCGAGGTTACAGCAGGAGAGACACGTCTCTTTGCTGGTTGAACGCCAACGCTCGCTTTGCTGTCAGTTTGGGCTGTCAGACGTTTGGGCGTTGTTGAAGGTCTCTTGCCTTCGTCTCTTCGTCCCCTCCGCCCTTCGGGGTTCCTGAACCATGTCCAAAAAGCGCAAGCGCATCAGCCGCCGCCGGCTTGCTGGCCAGCGAGTCCTGGCCCATGTCGGTGTTCACAACATCGAGACCGGTGAATACAAGCCTGTGACGGCTGCCCGTCGCTACATCGCCGAGTCAGGGATCGTTCCTCCCGCTCTGGTGAACGTGCGTCGTAACGAGCACACCACGGACCGCTTCTTCTGGGGCGAAAAAGGTCTGTTTAGTGCCCAATACGCTGAGGAGAACCACTTCCTCTTCCCTTCCCTGCGTGAGATCGTCGATCGCATTGGCGAAGACAACCTCTTTGCTGGTCTCGAGGCGATGGCCGCCGACGACTGGGAAGAAATGGAAGAGTACGAATACGCCTTCGTCTGATTCTCAGACTCTGCTTTCAGAAGGGCATCAGCCGGCCTCCCGATGGGGCCGGCTTTTTTGTTGCTCACTGAGGCAGGCCTTGGCTGGGCGCGATCCGCTCAGTGATGAAGCGTTTGAGCTCAGGGAAGAGCGATTCATCGATGCCATGGCCGCCGTCAAAGGCCAGCAATTGCGCTGACTGTCCGCTGGCTTGGAGTTGCTGCAGCAGTTCTTCGCTGGCCATGAACGGCACCACCGGATCCTGGCGGCCATGGGTCAGGAGCACGGGGGGGCAGGCAGACGGCGCTTGCCAGCCTTGATGGGGGTAGCCGCTGCAGGCGGCAATGCCGGCTAAGGGCAGTGCTGTGCCGACATCAAGGGCCATGGCTGCGCCCTGGGAGAACCCCAGCAGCACGGTCCGCTCCAGGGGGACGCTCTCAGCGAGGGCGAGAAGCCGGGCACGGAGCTTGGAGCGTGCTGCGGGCAGGGCATCCCAATCGATGGGCTGCAGGTCGTACCACTGCCGTCCGCTCCCGTAGGGGTGGGGCTCTGGCGCCCGCAGGGCGACAACACTTGTTTCTGGGTTGACGAGCAGTTCCCCGAGATCCAGGAGGTCATCGGCATCGGCTCCCCAGCCGTGCAGCAGAACGAGTCGCTGTTGCGCGTTCTCAGGCCCGAGTTGGAGCTGGTCGGGATGGCTGGTCATGGGCGGATCCGGGAGCTGCTCCTGCGTAGGTTGGACCTTCTGCCGACCTCTGCATCGCCATGGCGCCCACGGCCCTGCTCAGCGTGTCCAATAAGGAAGGGCTGGTGCCCTTGGCCCAGGGGCTTTTGGCGGCTGGTTATCAGCTGATTTCAAGCGGTGGTACGGCAGCGGCGTTGTCGGCCGCTGGGGTTCCGGTGACCAAGGTCGCTGAGCACACCGGTGCCCCCGAGATCCTTGGGGGACGCGTGAAAACCCTGCACCCCCGGATTCACGGCGGAATCCTGGCAAAGCGCTCGGACTCCTCCCACCAGAGTGATCTGGTCGACCAGGGCATTGCCCCGATCGATGTGGTCGTGGTCAATCTCTATCCCTTCCGCGAGACGATTGCTCGGCCCGATGTCAGCTGGGACGCGGCGATTGAGAACATCGACATCGGCGGGCCAGCGATGGTGCGCGCAGCCGCCAAGAACCATGCGGACGTGGCGGTCCTGACCAGTCCGGCGCAATATCCCGCCTTTCTGAAGGCCCTGGCCGCCGGAGCGATTAGCCCTGAGCTGCGGCGTCAGCTGGCCCTGGAAGCCTTCAGCCACACCGCTGAGTACGACACCGCCATCAGCCAGTGGCTGAGTGCGCAGCTGGCATCGCAGAGCGCCGGCACGTTCAGCCTGGAGTTGCCCGCGCGCCAAAGCCTGCGCTACGGCGAAAATCCCCACCAAAGCGCCACCTGGTACGCCCAGCCTGGGGCTGGCCTGGGTGCTGGCGAGCAGCTCCAGGGCAAGGAGCTCAGCTACAACAACATCCTCGATCTCGAGGCTGCCCTCGCCACGGTGCGTGAGTTCGGCTACGGCGGACAGCCTGCGGGGGGCAACGCCTTCAAGCCTGCGGCGGTCGTGGTCAAGCACACCAATCCCTGCGGCGTGGCCACTGGGACAGGCAGCGTCAATGCGATTGAGCGGGCACTGGATGCGGATCGCCTCTCGGCCTTTGGCGGCATTGTTGCGATCAATGGTCCCGTCGATAGCCCCACCGCAGGGCATCTGACCAGCCTGTTCCTGGAGTGCGTGGTTGCGCCCTCCTTTGATCCGGAAGCCCGCGAGCTGCTCTCGGCGAAGGCCAATTTGCGTTTGCTCGAGCTGGCACCGGAGGCGATTGAGCGGGCCAGCCGGCAACAACTCCGCAGCGTCCTGGGTGGACTGCTAGTGCAGGACCTGGACGATCAGCCCGTCGACGAGACCGCTTGGCAGGTCGTCAGCAAGCGTCAGCCCAGCCCCCAAGAACTGGCGGATTTGGCCTTCTGTTGGCGCTTGGTGCGTCACGTGCGCTCCAACGCCATCACCGTTGCCCGTGGCGGTCAAAGCCTCGGCATCGGCGCCGGTCAGATGAACCGCGTGGGTTCGGCCAAGATTGCCCTGGAGACCGCTGGGGACAAGGCCCGTGGAGCCGTACTGGCCAGCGATGGCTTCTTCCCCTTCGATGACACCGTTCGCTTGGCGGCCCAGTACGGCATCACGGCCGTGATTCAGCCCGGGGGCAGCGTCCGCGACGCGGACTCGATTGCCGCCTGCGACGAGTTGGGCCTGGCGATGGTCACCACGGGCCGCCGCCATTTCCTGCACTGATCTAGCGTCGCGCGGTCCGTCCACCACGCCAGCGCTCCATGCCGGAAGCTCTCGCCTTCAATCTCAACTTCCTGCACCCGCTGGCCATGTGGGGCCTGCTGGCCCTGAGCGGCTACGCGATGTTCCTTGGCATCAAGGCCAAGAAAACCCGTACCGCTGATGCCGAAGCGCGTAAGACCCTGATCAAAGGTCAGTTCGCGAAACGCCATTACCTCTATGGCAGTGCCGTCTTGGCGGTGATGGTGCTGGGCACCTTTGGCGGCATGGCCGTCACCTACTTGAACAACGGCAAGCTGTTCGTCGGCCCTCACCTGCTGGTGGGCATCGCCATGACCTGCGGACTCGCGATGGCGGCTGCCCTGTCCCCGCTGATGCAGCAGGGCAATCTGATCGCCCGCAAGCTGCACGTGATGCTGAACATGGGTGTCTTCACCCTGTTTCTTTGGCAAGCCGTGAGCGGGATGCAGATCCTCAACAAGATCTGGGAAAACCGCCCCGCTTGATCAGAACTGGGCCCGCCGTCTTGGCGGGCAGTCCAGCCCATGGGTGGCGTGGAAGTCCTCTTGGACCTTCCAGGTCAGGCGCCTTGAGATTTGGCGCACGATCTGACGCAGCAGGTGATCGCCGCTGCTCTGCACCAGGCTCTCGGGCAAGAGGCCAATCACCGCCGGAAGCTTGATCCAGACGCTCAGGTCCAGCTCCCAGCGCACATCAGTGTGGGGAACCTCCGCGTTTTGCTCTTCCAGACGGAGGGCTGCATTGAACTCCACGTCGTAGAGGTCCCGCAGGCCCGGCTGGAACTGCTCGGGGGGCACGGTGCAAATGCGATAGACCCCTTGGCTTTGGGGCAAGAGCTCCAGGCCAATCGTCGGTTCCACTTCGAAGCCAAAGTTGCCGAAGCGGCCGAGGGTGAGCCGATAGCCGTTTTGCCCCAGGCTGTTGACCTCCATGGGGGCCGCGCAACGGCGGAACCAACCTTCGTGGCGATCGAGGTAGGCCGCCACGGTTTTGGCGGGGGCCCGCATCTCCATCACATCAGCGAATTGGCTGCTGTAGCAGCGGACTCGAGTGTCCTCGCTGCGCCGCAGGGGCAGGTCGCTGGCGTCGACCTCAGGTCCAGGTGTGGTCACCGATGAGATCAACGCAGAAGGCTCTGTTGGAGGGCCTGGTTGTGGGTCAGATGAATCAATGTAAAGCGCGCTCGGGGCCTCGCTCTGCAGCGTCTGTGACAGCTCGACTAGGCGTCGGCTAGGGCCATCAAACGGCCAATGACGTCCTCCACAACGCGATCGGGAGTGGAGGCACCGGAGGTGATGCCAACCCGCAGCGGACCGCTGGGGAGGAAGGGCTCGACCACCTCCAGATCGGCGCCGAGGGGCTTGTGCTCAATCCGGTTGCTGGGACCAATGCGCTCGGGGGTGTCGATGTGGAACGAGCGAATCCCGCGCGTGATGGCGATCTCCTGCAGGTGGGTGGTGTTGGAGGAGTTGTAGCCGCCAATGACCACCATCAGATCGAGGGGCTCATCCACCAGGGCGAACATCGCGTCCTGCCGCTCTTGGGTGGCATCGCAGATGGTGTTGAAGGCCAGGAAGTGGTCGTTGAGCTCAGCGGGACCAAAGCGCTTGAGCATCGTGCGCTCGAACAAGCGACCGATTTCTTCGGTTTCGCTCTTGAGCATGGTGGTCTGGTTCGCCACGCCGACGCGAGCGAGATCCCGGTCGGGATCAAAGCCCGGTGAGCAGGCATTGGAGAAGCGCTCCATAAACGCCTGACGCTGCTCTCCGCTGGGGCTTGCTCCACCGCTGCTGGCGAGGATGTAATCGCAGACCAGCTGCGCTTCGGCTAGATCAAGCACCACCAGGTAGGTGCCGGCAAAGGAGCTGGTTGCGAGGGTCTCCTCGTGCTTCACCTTGCCGTGAATGATCGAGGTGATGTCGTGCTTCTTGTGCTTCTCCACGGTGTTCCACACCTTGGAGACCCAGGGGCAGGTGGTGTCGACGATGTGGCAGCCCCGCTCGTTGAGCAGTTGCATCTCCTGGACGGTGGCGCCAAAGGCGGGAAGGATCACCACATCGCCACTGGCGACCTTGGAGAAGTCTTTGACTCCGTTCTCGACGTCGATGAACAGCACGTCCATCTCCCGCAGGTGATCGTTCACCGAGGGGTTGTGAATGATCTCGTTCGTGATCCAGATCCGCTCAGTCGGATAGTGCTTGCGGGTTTCGTAGGCCATGGCCACGGCCCGCTCGACCCCCCAGCAGAAACCGAAGGCTTCGGCCAACTTCACCTGAAGTCGGCCATGTTTGAGCTCGTATCCGTTTTCACGGATGCTGGCGATCAGATTGCTTTGGTAAGCCTGCTCAAGGCTGCCGGCCACCTCTTCCCCCAGACCAAAGCCGCGGCGGTTGTAGCGATCGGAGTGATGCAGCGATCGCTTAAACGCGCGGGTATCCACAGCGGCTGGCTCGAGGTCCCTAACTCTATGAGCCCTCGCTCTGGGCTTGGACGCTGGCCACCCCAAGCCAGTCGATGCGCGTTGCACTGAAGCTGTAGCGGCAGGGCAGGACCTCCACGCCAGCCTCCAGGGCTTCCCGGAAGAGTTCGCCGTAGCGCGGGTCGGCTTGATCGCCGGGGGCGAAGCGCCCGAGGTCGGAGCGGCTCAGGCAGGGCACCAGCATTGCTCGGGCCTCCGGTAGGACCCCCATCAGCTCCTGCAAGTGCTTTTGCCCCCGTTCCGTGACTGTGTCTGGGAAGAGCGCGAGATCGCCGTCGCACCAGGTGGTGTTTTTGACCTCGAGGTAGATCGGTCGCGGGTCCTCCGCTCCCTCTGCTGGGGTGAGCAGCAGGTCAATGCGGCTGCGGCGATTGAGGCCATAGGCCACCTCCGCACGGATGCTCTCGATCGGACCGAGCCAGGGTTCAAGGCAGCCGGTCTCGATCGTGGCGCGCACCAGTCGGTTGGGCAGGGCCGTATTGATCCCGACCCAGACCGGCTGGCCATCGGCACCGGGCACCTCGGCCTGCTCCCAGGTCCAGGCGAGCTTGCGGGTCGGTGATGGGGCGTAGCGCAGCCTGACGCGCCCGCCGACGTGCAGCACGCCGGTCATTGGTCCGGTGTTGGCGCAGTGGGCCGTGACGACCTCGCCGCTGCTCAGCTGGACATCCGCGAGAAAGCGCTTGTAGCGCTTGAGCAGGACCCCCTCATGCAGGTCCTCCAGTGCCAGGACTGGCAGGGAAGTGGCAGCTGGCATGCAGAGCGGCAAGAATCGCCCGAGTTTGGGCCCTGCGGCGCCTCGATGAGCCAAGCCAACCGCTCACTGCGGCGAATCGCCCTAATCGTGGCGGTCGCAACGGCCCTCAGCAAATTGGCTGGCCTGGTGCGCCAGCAGGCCATCGCCGCTGCCTTTGGCGTGGGGGCGGCCTACGACGCCTACAACTACGCCTATGTGCTCCCGGGCTTTCTGTTGATCCTGCTCGGAGGGATTAACGGCCCGTTCCACAGCGCCATGGTCAGCGCCCTGGCCCGTCGTCCCCGCGAAGAAGGTGCCCATGTCCTCGCCGCCATCAACACCCTGGTCGGTGCGGCGCTGATTGGCGTCACCCTGCTGTTGTTTGTGGCTGCTGATCCGCTCATCGACCTGGTGGGTCCGGGGCTGGATGCCGAGCGCCATGCGATCGCGGTGCTGGAGCTGCGCTGGATGGCGCCGATGGCGCTGTTCGCCGGCTTGATTGGGCTGGGCTTTGGGGCCCTGAACGCCGCCGATGAGTTCTGGCTGCCCTCGGTCAGTCCCCTGCTCTCCAGCGTGGCAGTGATCGCCGGCCTGGGGATTCTGTGGTTGCACCTGGGTTCCGACATTGCTCTTCCCCAGTACGCCTTCTTAGGCGGTGCGGTCTTGGCGGGAACGACCCTGCTGGGGGCCATCTTTCAGTGGTTGATTCAGCTGCCGGCCCTGGCCAAGCAGGGGCTGCACAAATTCCAGCTGGTCTGGGATTGGAAGCACCCTGGTGTTCAGGAGGTGCTGCAGGTGATGGGTCCGGCCACCCTCTCGTCGGGGATGTTGCAGATCAACGTCTTCACCGATCTCTTCTTTGCCTCAGGGATCGTCGGTGCGGCGGCAGGTTTGGGCTACGCCAACCTTCTGGTGCAGACCCCTTTGGGTCTGCTCTCCAATGCGCTGCTGGTGCCGCTGCTGCCGGTCTTTGCCCGGCTCACAGCCCCTGGGGATCGCCCGGAGCTGATCGCAAGGATTCGCCAGGGCTTGATGCTCTCCAATGCCTCGATGCTGCCGCTGGGGGCGCTGATGGTGGCTTTGGCGGGTCCGATCGTCGCGTTGGTCTACGAGCGCGGCGCCTTCAACGCTGGAGCGGCGGCCCTGGTGGGCGGTTTGCTGATGGCCTACGGCGTCGGGATGCCGGCCTATCTGGGGCGTGACGTGCTGGTGCGTGTTTTTTATGCCCTCGGAGATGGCACGACCCCGTTTCGCTTCTCGATGGCGGGGATCGCGCTGAATGCGCTGTTCGACTGGGTCCTGGTGGGTGGCCCGACGCCCTGGGGGCTGCAGCTGCCCGCGTTGAACTTCGGCGCGCCTGGGCTGGTGCTCGCCACGGTTGGCGTGAATCTGATCACTTGCTTCGGTCTGCTGTTGGCCCTGCAGCGCCGCGTTCCAGGGATGCCGCTCGCCAACTGGGCACGGGACAGCGTGCTCTTGCTGGCGGCAGCTCTGGTGGCTGGTTTGATCGCTTGGGCGACGGCCCAGGCGATTGCTTGGCCCCAGGATCTTCTGGGCCTAGTGCTGCAGTGCAGCTTCAGCGGTGGCCTGGGCCTCTTGGTTTATGGCTTGATTGCAGGCGGAACGAAGGTGCCTGAGGCCCTAGAGATCGGCCGTCAGCTGCGGGCGCGTCTGCCCGGCCGGGGCTAGAGCTCGACGACCCGCTCCTCGCGCACTTGGATCGGCAGCTCCAGGTGGCTTTTGCCCACCATCGCTGGACCATCGACGGAGTAGATCCGGGCTTCGATGCCGAAGTCGCGAAAGGCCGTTTCCATTTCTTGGATCAAGGCTTTCTCGACCTGGGCCTCCGCATCGACGACTTTGCCGATCAAACGGCTGCCCAGACGACCGATGCGCTGACGCACCACCTCGCGAGCGTTGGTGACCTCGATGACCAGCACTGGGCCCTGGCAGGTGGGAGCAACCCTAACTGTGGTTCTCCAGCAGATCCTCCAGGTCCTGCAGTTGTCCGGCCGGGACCAGGCGGGCCAGGGGAAGCTTGCTGCTCCCGCCACCAATCGGAACTTGCACGGCTTCGAGGGACTGCCGTGCGCAGACACCGGCGCCTTGATCGAGCCTGGCGGCGCATTCAATCGCCAGGGTTTCGGCGAGGCCAGCGTCTCCGAGGTAGAGGTGCCAGCCTCCGATTTGGATGTAGAGGCGATCGGCAATCGCGAGTTGCAGGTCGCGGATCTCGCCAGGGGAGAGGGCCATGCCAGCCGAGCTCAGAGCTGCGCTCAGGATGACGCCTTCGGACGTTGCGCGGCCACGCTGATCAGGTGGGCCATCAACAGCACGGCCCAGGTGCTGGTGAGCCAGTTGAGGTGGCTCCAGGGGTGCCGCATTTCCTGGACAAACCAGAGGCCGCTGTTGAGGGCGGCAAAGACCATGCCGTGCAGCACCAGATTCACGATCCGGTTGAAGTGCCGGTAGGTGGGGTCCTCAGGGTTGGCAGGGCCATACCAACGGATCGGCATGTCTGGGCGGCTCCTCGTTGACTCCAGTCTGGTCGGTTGACGTGTGGGCCCTCGATGTGGGCAGAATGTCCAGGCAAGCGCAGGCGCTTGTAGCTCAGCGGATTAGAGCATCTGACTACGGATCAGAGGGTCGGGAGTTCGAATCTCTCCAGGCGCGCCTTCAAAGAGTCGTCCTTCGGGGCGACTTTTTTATTGGCGAGGCACCGGCCAGCGTGCAGTGCTGCGGTTTCTTACGATTCAGGTCAACCTGAGCCCTGATTTGTCATGGCGGAGTCCACCGCAGCAGCCACCAATCGCCCCTTGGCTGCCAGCGATCCCGCCATCGCTGCCCTGATTGGCAAGGAGCTGCAGCGACAGCAGACCCACCTGGAGCTGATCGCCTCGGAGAACTTCGCCTCCCAGGCTGTGATGGAAGCCCAGGGCTCCGTTCTCACGAATAAGTACGCCGAAGGTCTGCCCTCGAAGCGCTACTACGGCGGTTGCGAGCACGTCGATGCGATCGAAGAGCTGGCGATTGAGCGGGCCAAGGAGCTCTTTGGGGCGGCCTGGGCGAATGTCCAGCCCCACAGCGGCGCTCAGGCCAACTTCGCGGTGTTCCTGGCGCTGTTGAAGCCCGGCGACACGATCATGGGGATGGACCTGAGCCATGGCGGTCACCTGACCCACGGTTCACCGGTCAACGTCAGTGGCAAGTGGTTCAACGTCGTCCAGTACGGCGTCGATGAGACCACCCAGCAGCTCAACTTCGAGTCCATTCGCAAGCTGGCGCTCGAGCACAAGCCCAAGCTGATCGTCTGCGGCTACTCCGCCTACCCCCGCACGATCGACTTCCAGGCCTTCCGAGCCATCGCCGATGAGGTCGGCGCCTACCTGCTGGCCGATATGGCCCACATCGCTGGCTTGGTGGCTGCGGGTGTTCACCCCAACCCGGTGCCCGTCTGTGATGTGGTCACCACCACCACCCACAAGACCCTGCGTGGTCCCCGCGGCGGCCTGATCCTTTGCCGTGATGCGGAGTTCGCCAAGCAGTTCGATAAAGCCGTCTTCCCCGGCAGCCAGGGCGGTCCCCTGGAACACGTGATCGCGGCCAAGGCGGTGGCCTTTGGTGAGGCCCTGCAGCCCAGCTTCAAGGCCTATGCCAAGCAGGTGGTTGCCAACGCTCAAGCCCTGGCCGCTCGCATCAAAGAGCGCGGCATTGACGTGGTGAGTGCGGGCACCGACAACCACATCGTCCTGTTGGATCTGCGGGGCATCGGCATGACCGGCAAGGTCGCCGACCTCCTCGTGAGCGATGTGCACATCACGGCGAACAAGAACACGGTTCCCTTTGATCCCCAGTCCCCCTTTGTGACGAGCGGTCTGCGGCTGGGAACCGCCGCTTGCACCACCCGCGGCTTCGATGAAGAGGCCTTCCGTGAGGTGGCCGATGTGATTGCTGATCGCCTGCTCAACCCTGAGGACGCAGCGATTGAGGAGCGTTGCCGCCAGCGCGTCGCTGCGCTGTGTGAGCGTTTCCCCCTCTACGCCCACCAGCGCGAGCTGCAGCCCGCTTGAGCGACTGGCCCCTCAGGGGGGCCTTGCCTATCGCCGAACTCCCAGGCCCTGCTTAAGCTTTGGCTGGCAGGGCCTTTTGTTTGGGCTACTGCGCACTGCATTGAGCACCGCCTTCGATGATTTCCAGCCGGCCGGATCTTGCCGCTGTTCTGGCCTTCGGAAGCGCTGCACTGCTGACCGCCTTGATCGTCCCTCTGGTGCGGCAACTCGGGCTGCGCTGGGGCCTGATCGACCAGCCTGACCCCAGAAAGCAGCACACCACGCCGATGGTGCGCCTGGGAGGTATTGGGATTGTTGCCGGCTTTGTGCTCGGGCTGCTCTTGATCTGGCGTCTGGGTGGCTTTGTGGAGCTGCCGCCTCAGCGGGATGCCCTGATTTGGACCACCCTGGCCGGTTCCCTTTGCTACTTCGTCATTGGCTTGGCCGATGACCTGTTTGCTTTGCCCCCGTTGCCCCGCCTCGGGGGGCAGGTCGCGGTGGCCATGGCGGTCTGGAGCCAAGGCGTCCGTATTGGTGCCATCGACCTGCCCTTCGCTGGCAGTGCAGGGGTCATTCCCCTGTCTGAACCGCTGAGCCTGCTGTTCACCGTGATCTGGCTTGTGGGGATCACCAACGCCATCAACTGGCTCGATGGCTTGGATGGCTTGGCTGCCGGTGTCAGCGGCATTGCAGCGGTTGCCTTGCTTTCGGTGAGCTACAGCCTCTCGCAGCCGGCCCCTGGTCTGCTGGCCGCGGCATTGGCTGGCAGTTGCCTTGGCTTTCTGCGCCACAACTTCAATCCAGCCAAGATTTTTATGGGCGATGGCGGCTCCTATTTCTTGGGCTTTGCCTTGGCCGCCATCAGCATCATTGGCCCAGCAAAGGGTTTGACCAGCGTCAGCCTGCTGTTTCCCCTCTTGATCCTGGCCCTGCCGCTGGCGGACATGTCCGCCGTGATCATGGGCCGGGTGAGCGAGGGGCACTCCCCCTTCTATCCCGATCGCCGCCACCTGCATCACCGCTTGCTCAGAGCAGGCTTCAGCCACCGCCGCACGGTGCTGTTGATCTACGCCTTCACCCAGTGGCTGGCTGCTTTGGCTTTGGTCTTTGCCGGGGCGGAACTGCGTTTCCTTTGGTTGACCTTGGCCACCGCGGTCTTGATTGCGGCGGTCACGATCTGCCGCCGCAGCTTGAGCCGCGAGCGGGCCCAGCAGGACCAGGGCGTTGACGGCTGAGGTCCTCTGCGTCGGCAGTGAATTGCTGCTGGGCAACATCACCAACGGCAATGCCCGCTGGATTGCGGAGCAATTGGCGGCCCTTGGGGTACCCCACCAACGCCAGATGGTGGTCGGCGATAACCGAGAGCGCTTAATGGCTGAGGTGCGGCAGGCGGCTGGGCGCTGCCGCGTCTTGATCACCACCGGGGGGCTGGGTCCCACCCCAGACGACCTCACAACGGAGGCCATTGCCGCTGCCTTTGAGACCCCCTTGGTGGAGCACCCCGAGATCTGGGCCGAGATCCAGGCGCGCCTGTCTGCTCGCGGCCGAATCTGCTCCCCGAGCAACCGCCGCCAGGCCTTTTTGCCTGAGGGTGCTGCTGTGCTGCCGAACCCCACCGGAACGGCCCCGGGAATGATCTGGAGCCCAGTTCCAGGCTTCACGGTCCTGACCTTCCCGGGCGTTCCCAGTGAGATGAAGGCGATGTGGCAGCAGACCGCGGCCCCCTGGCTGCGTCAGTCCGGCTTGGCCGCGGGGGTCTTCGCTAGCCGGATGCTGCGGTTCTGGGGGGTCTCGGAATCAGCCTTGGCAGAAGAGATGGCGGATCTGCTTGAGCAGGCCAACCCGACCGTGGCCCCCTATGCCGGTGCCGGGGAGGTCAAGTTGCGCATCACGGCCAGGGCCGAGCATCAGGCGGATGCTGAAGCCCTGCTTCTGCCCGTGGAGCGCGAGATCCGCCGCCGCACCGGGAAGAGCTGTTTTGGTGTGGATGAGCAGAGCCTGGCTGAGGTTGTTCTGCAACAGCTGCGGCTGCGGGGGCAGACGGTCGCTGTTGCCGAGAGTTGCACCGGTGGTGGATTGGGCGCGGCCTTGGCCGCTGTTCCTGGGGCGTCTGATGTGTTCCTGGGTGGGGTGATTGCCTATGCCAATGGCGTGAAGCAGGGACTGTTGGGCGTGCCGGCGGAGCTGCTGCTGGCCCACGGTGCCGTGAGTGATCCGGTCGCGCAGTCCATGGCAGAAGGGGCGCGGCGCGTAACGGGTGCCGATTGGGGGCTGGCGATCACCGGCGTGGCAGGACCCGGTGGTGGCAGCGACGAGAAACCCGTGGGCTTGGTGCATCTGGCGATCGCCGGTCCGGATGGCTGCAGCAGCGAGGGGGTGCGCTTCGGTACGAGTCGCGGCCGGACCTGGATTCAGACCCTCAGCGCCGGTGAGGCCTTGAATCGATTGAGGCTGCAGTTGGCCTGAGTAGGCTCGTCGATTCCGCTGCAGGCATCGGCGTGAGCTCCGGCACCCTCTACGACAAGGTTTGGGATCTACATCAGGTCTCCCAACTGCCGGGTGGGGCCACCCAGCTGTTTATCGGCCTGCATCTGATCCACGAGGTCACCAGCCCCCAGGCCTTTGCGGGCTTGAAGGACTTGGGCCTGACGGTGCGGCACCCCGAGCGCACGGTCGCCACGGTGGATCACATCGTTCCGACCACCTCCCAGGCGCGCCCCTTCGCCGATCCCCTGGCGGAGGAAATGTTGGCGACGCTCGAGGCCAACTGCGCCGAGCACGGCATCACCCTGCACGGCATCGGCAGCGGTCGCCAGGGGATCGTGCACGTGATTGCCCCCGAGCTGGGTTTGACCCAGCCGGGCATGACCGTGGCCTGCGGTGACTCCCACACCTCCACCCACGGGGCCTTCGGCGCGATTGCGTTTGGCATCGGCACCAGTCAGGTGCGTGATGTGCTGGCGAGCCAGAGCCTGGCGATGGGCAAGCTCAAGGTCCGCCGAATCTGGGTGGATGGTCAGCTCCAGCGTGGGGTCTACGCCAAGGACCTGGTGTTGCATGTCATCCGCACCCTGGGGGTGAAGGGTGGCGTGGGTTACGCCTACGAATTCGCCGGTCCAGCGATTGAGGCCCTCTCGATGGAGGAGCGCATGACCCTCTGCAACATGGCGATTGAGGGCGGCGCCCGTTGCGGTTACGTCAATCCCGATCAGGTCACCTTCGACTACCTCGAGGGCCGGCCTTTCGCTCCGAGCGGTGAGGCCTGGGCTGAGGCGGTGCGCTGGTGGAGTGGCTTGGCCAGCGGCAGTGACGCGGTCTTTGACGATGAAGTGCGCTTTGACGCAGCTTCGATTGCGCCGACGGTCACCTGGGGCATCACCCCGGGCCAAGGAATTGGGGTCGATGAGGCCGTGCCCACCCTGGAGCAGACCGAGCCC
>NZ_JAFMKL010000148.1:0-3351 GCF_017852955.1 Vulcanococcus sp. DEBay_Sum22DG08_74 | reverse complement strand
GCGGTGTCGTCACCTTGGCGACCACCGTGATGGTGATTCAGGGCCATCTCCATTGGCGCGGCCGTGATCCCTGGGGGGAGGGCTAAGCCATGGTGTTCAGCCCCACGCTTGCTGTTCAACCCTTCTTGGCCCCCGGGATCGCCTGGGCCCTGGTGGTGATTTTTTCGGTCCTTTGGATCGCCCTTGGGGTCTCCTGGGGACGCCGGGGTTCTGGCGATGCCGATGACTACATGCTGGCCGGCCGCAACATCGGTTTGGCCCTGAGCACAGCCACCTTGATGGCGTCCTGGGTGACCGGAAACACCACCTTGCTGGCGCCTGAGTTCGGCTATCGCAACGGTCTCTGGGGGATGTTCAGCTATGCCCTGGCCGGCCTGGGCCTGGTCCTGTTTGCACCCTTGGCTCTGCGGATCAAAACGCTGATGCCCAAGGGGCGCACCAGCGGCGACTTCATCCGCCTGCGCTATGGCCGAGCCGCCTGGTGGGTCTTCATGGTGATCACGGCGATCTACACCCTGGGCTTCCTGGTGACCCAGGCGATGGGGGCCGGGATCCTGCTGGAGGCCCTCTCCGGCTTCGACTATCGGCTCGGGATGGTTGTCGTCATCGGTGTCTCCACGATCTACACCCTCTATGGCGGCATGCGCGCCGTGGTGGGAACGGACTTCATTCAGTCCCTGCTGATCATGGGCTTGCTGGTGTTGGTCGCTGTTCTTGCCCTGCAGCAGTTCCCGGTGCAGGAGCTCCACCGGGAACTGGCGGCGCAGCATCCAGAGCGCCTGAATTTGCTGTTGCCCGCTGGCTTGTTGATTGCTTGGAACTCCGCCCTCTTCTCCATGGGAGAGGTGTTTCACAACAACATCTGGTGGTCACGGGTCTTCTCCAGCCGCGCCTCCGTGGTGTTTGCCTCGTTTGTGCTGGGCGGTTTGGCCTGGATGACGGTGCCGCTGGTGACCGGTTCGATCGGCCTGGTGGCGCTCGCGCAGGCGGTGGATCTGCCCCAGGTGAACATGCTCTTCCCGGTGGTGGCCTCCCAGCTCTTGGGCGCCGGTGGTGCAGCGCTGGTGTTTGTGGTGGTCTTTGCCTCCTTGACCTCCACCCTGGATTCCCTCTTGGCGTCGACGGCGGATTTGGTGGCGGAGGACGTGGTCTTCAAGTTGCTGAACCCCAACTTGAGTGATGCCCAGTTGCGGCAGGCCACCCGCTTGGTGGTGCTGGGTTTGGGGCTGTTGACCCTGCTGCTCTCCTGGCCGCGGCTCGACTCTCTGGCCTCTGTGCTGTTCTTCACCGGTGCCCTGGTGGCGTCCACGATTTGGCCGGTGGCCTACGGGCTCTACTGGCCTAGCGCCAACCGCTGGGCGGCGATTGCGGCGATGGTCTCAGGCAGCGCCGTGGGCTTAGGCGCCTATTTCCTGATCGCTCCCTACTGCGCAGCTCTGCTGTCTGCGGCGGTGTCCGCAGTGGTCATGGCCGTCGGTACCCAGCTCCAGCCGGAGCGTTTCAACTGGTTGACCCTGAAGGAGGGATAGGGATGAAACGTTGGTCGCTCAAAACCCGTGTTGCCCTTGCTGCGGCAGCCCTGGCTCTCGCCTTGCCCGCCGCCCGAGCGGCGCAGTCGACGGAATCCCCGCGCTGGCTGGTGGATCTACCGCTGTTGCGCCTGGTGATTTATGGAAGTGTGGCGGGGTTGGCGCTTTCTGTGCTGGTTCTTCTGCTGATTTGGTGGAACGAATGGAGGCGCGGCGATGTCTGGTAACGCCTTTGTTTGCATGCCCCATGGCAAGAAGAGTGGCGTTTGTGTAGCCGTTGCTACGCAAATCTGCCCCGTTTTAAGCAACTTGAACTTGGAGAAAGTGATGTGGCAGGGTGGATTTTGGTTTGAGACTCAGTGCGACCAATTCCGCCGCAGCGTTCTGCAGCAGTGGGCCTGGGTCCCCTAATCGCTATGACTGCACTCCACTCCGTCACGACGAGTACCGGCGCTGACGCACCCGTGCGTTTTGATCCACTGGGGCCGGATGTCTTTGGCGCAGCCTCTCCCCAGGCCCTGTTGGGGGCGATTCAAGAGGACGGCGAGGCGCTCCAGGATCTGGTGGGGCAGCACGTGATCTCGATTCAGCCCTTCCGGCCCGAGACCCTGCTGCAGTTGTTTCGTCTGGCGGCCAAGTTTGAGAGCAATCCCGATCGCTATACGGCCCACAACACGCCGTTGAAGGGAAAGATTTTGATCAACGCCTTCTACGAACCCAGCACCCGCACGCGGCTGTCCTTTGACAGCGCCTGGCACCGTCTGGGCGGCGATTCGATCAACATCACCGACCGCGCCACGACGGGCCTGGCGAAGGGGGAGTCGCTGGAAGACGTCGCCCACATGTTCAACAACTACGGCGACTGCATCGTTCTGCGCGATACCGACTCCCAGGCCATCTATGCGATGACCGACACCCTGCGGATTCCGATCATCAATGCCGGCAATGGCATTGATGAACACCCCACCCAGGCAATGGCCGACCTCTACACGATGCTCAAGTGGCGCCCCGCCTTGGCGTCCCCTGAGGTCCCCGAGGATCAGCGGGCGCGCATCGGCATCGTTGGCATCCCCAGCCGCATGCGCACGGTTCGCTCACTGCTGCGGATCCTGGCGAAATTCCCGCAGATGGTGGAGGAGTTGGTCCTCATCCATGACCCGGCCAACGACGCCAGAGAGGACCTCTTTGATCGCGGCCAGCTGGAGGAGTTGCAGCAGGCGGGTCTGAAGGTGCGCTGCACCGGAGACCTGCAGGGCGAGATCCCCGGTCTGGATGTCATCTACATCAACGCCATTGCTTGGGTGGGCGATAGCTATGAGGTCCACGGCAACAGCTTTCGGCTGACGCGGGATCTGCCCTACAAGCCGGACGCCATCGTGTTGCATCCCCTGGCCCGTGGGCCGGAACTGAGCACTTGCCTCGATGACACCCCCCACAACTGGTACTTCAGTCAGGCCCGGGGGGCGGTCTTCCTGCGCATGGCTCTGTTGACCTGCATGGTGGACCGCACCAACCGGGTCATGGATGTGATCTGAGGAGGACGAAGGGATGTGTGGAATTGGTGGGGTCTTCAGCACCAGGGCGGATCAGCCCGTTGACCCGCAGCTGTTGGTCAACATGGCTGCGATCCAGGAGCATCGCGGTCCCGATGGTTTTGGCTACCGCACGCTGGATGAAGCCGGCGTGGGCTTCTGTCATGCCCGCCTCTCGATCATTGATCTGAATGAGACCCGGGCCCGTCAACCCTTCCTGAGCGCAGAGGCGGGGGCCGGCGCCCGGGTCCTGATGGCCCATAACGGCGAGTTCTATGACTTTCAGCGGA
>NZ_JAFMKL010000147.1:0-3364 GCF_017852955.1 Vulcanococcus sp. DEBay_Sum22DG08_74 | reverse complement strand
TCGGCTACATCGACCAGCTGCGCGAATCCTTCGTTCCCGAAGATCGCAGCCGCGGTAACTTCTTCGACCAGGATTGGGGCTCCATGGGCGGCGTGTTCGCCGTGGCCTCCGGCGGTATCCACGTCTGGCACATGCCTGCCCTGGTGAGCATCTTCGGCGACGACTCGGTGCTCCAGTTCGGTGGTGGTACCCACGGTCACCCCTGGGGTTCTGCTGCTGGTGCTGCCGCTAACCGCGTGGCACTGGAAGCCTGCGTCAAAGCCCGTAACGCCGGTCGCGAGATTGAGCGCGAAGGCCGCGACATCCTCATGGAAGCCGCGAAGCACAGCCCCGAGCTGGCCATCGCCCTCGAGACCTGGAAGGAAATCAAGTTCGAGTTCGACACCGTCGACAAGCTCGACGTCAACTGATTTCGAAGCGATTGGGAATCGGAGTCAACATCCGTTGGCTCCATCCCATTCAGTGATCGGAACAGGACATCGAACCAAATCAAGGTTCATTCATTCCATCCATCTCAAGGAACCCCATGCCTTTCAAGAGCACCGTGGGTGACTACCAAACAGTCGCCACCCTGGAGACCTTCGGCTTCCTCCCGCCGATGACCCAGGACGAGATCTACGACCAGATCGCGTACATCATTGCCCAGGGTTGGAGCCCGCTCGTTGAGCACGTCCACCCCAGCCGCTCCATGGCCACCTACTGGTCCTACTGGAAGCTGCCCTTCTTCGGTGAGAAGGATCTGAGCGTCATCGTGAACGAGCTCGAAGCTTGCCACCGCGCTTACCCCGACCACCACGTGCGTCTCGTGGGCTACGACGCCTACACCCAAAGCCAAGGCGCTTGCTTCGTGGTGTTCGAAGGCCGCTGATTAGCTGCCTTCTAAAAGTTGTGGTCTCGATTCACATCGAGACCACTCCTTCTTTTACTCATTAACCATCTGACTGCGATTTTTCGCATTCAGATTTCAAGCATTCCGATGCCGTGTTGACGCAAATCAACGGCTTCGTTAATGCCATCCAGTCATTCCATACACCGGGCGGACATGGCCACTAAATCGAGTCGCGAAGCAGCCCTTGAGCGCCGCAAGGCCCTCACCGACGGCGGCAAGAAAGCCACCGGTCGCTACGGCAGTGGTGGCGGTCGCGTCCGCAGCGTCGCGGATGCCCGTCCGACCCGGACCAACGCCGCTCCAAGTTCCGCACCGCGTCCCGCCGCAGCCGAGGCTCCCGCAGCCGCTCCGGCGCCTACCCGTCAGCTGTCCGCCCCCAGCAGCCACCGTTCCTCCGCTGGCAAGCGCGTTTCAAACCCCAGCCGCGATCTGGTGCTGTCCCGTCGCGAGGCCATGACCCGCGGCGGCAAGCGTGCCGACACCTCGAAGGACCGCACCCGCACCGACGTCGCTAAGGAAGCCCCGAAGGCCGCAGCGGCACCGGCTGCTGAGCACAAGTGCAAGTGCCAAGAGACGACCAGCGATACCTCTTCTGCCCGTTCCGCCAGCCTCTCCCTCAGCACTGAGCGTCCCTCCAACTCCTCCCGTGCTGCCGCAGGCAATCGCCCCGCAGCCCGCAAGGGCACGGCTGTCCACAACGCCAGCCGGGCACTTGTCCTGGCGCGCCGCGAAGCACTGAGCAAGCGCGGCAAGTCCGCGAGCACGGCGGCCAAGTCCGGTGCTGCTGCTGTTGCCCGTCAGATCAACCCCGACCTGAGTGCCCGTGAGCTGGCGCAAAAGGTCCGTGAGCTCAAGAGCAAAACCGGTTCTGCGGGTACGGCTCGCAACAGCGGAACCCGCCCCAGTGGCCCCAATCGCCATGGCGCCAAGCAAGCCGCAGCCGCGGATGCCGCCTGGAAGGTGGGTGTGAGCGAGACCCTCTCTGGTCAGACCGTCACCGGCACCCAGGCCAACCGCTCGGCGAAAACCACCGGTAACGAAGCGGCCACCTGCCGCTCGATCACCGGGACCGAGTACCTCGGCGCCGAAGTCTTCCAGACCTTCTGCGGCGGTCAACCCGCAGGAAGCAACCAACCCGCCAAGGTGCGCGTCACCGCCACCAGCCATGGCAACCGTGTCACTGGCAATGAGGTCGGCCGCAGCGAAAAAGTGACCGGCGATGAGCCCGGCACCTGCAAGAGCGTCACCGGCACCGAGTACATCTCGGCCAACCAGTCCACGTCCTACTGCGGTGGCGTTGACCCCTCGGTCCGCAAGGTGGGCCGCAGCCAGACCCTGGGTGGCCAAGCCGTCAGCGGCGTCATGGTGGGCCGCAGCGAGCGCGTCACTGGCGATGAGGCTGGTTCAGGCCGCCATCTGACCGGAGATCAGTACCTCGGCTCCGACGCCAGTGTTCCTGGCCGTGCCGCGACCAAGGTCAGCAGCCAAAACACCCTGCGTGGCACCGGCGTGACCGGGACATCCGTTGGCCGCAGCGAGCGGGTCACCGGCGATGAGGCCGGCAGCTGCCGCAACGTGACTGGCGATGAATACATCGGTAGTCAGCAGTTCGACGGCTTCTGTGGCACTCGCCCTGCGCCCGAAGCCGCCAAGGTGGGCTTCAGCATCACCAACCGCAACCAAGTCGTCAGCGGCAGCCGCACCGGTCGCTCCGAAAGGGTCACCGGTGATGAACCCGGTAGCTGCAAAGTCGTCACCGGCACCCCCTACGCCGGGCTCGAGCAGGCTGGTGATTTCTGCAACACCGCTGCCGTCCGTGCCGTCCGTGAGCGGACTCCCGTTCGCAACGCCAACCGCATGACCGGCATTCAGCCCGGCATTGGTGGTTCCCTGACCGGCGCCGAGCGTGGCGCCTGCGAAGACGTCACCGGTACTCCCTACGTCGGCGCCGATCAACAGGCCAGCGCCTGTGGCACCGCCCCCAGCCGCGATGCTGACTTTCCCCAGGCTCTGAATGGTGCTGACTGGCAACAGTTCAGTGTTCAGTCCCCTGCCCGCGCCGCCCAACAGGAGCGCGAAAGCACCGGTCGTGTGACCGGCAGCACCTACGAGCAAGGCGGACGGATCACGGGCCCTTTCGACATGGCCAGCGGCAAGATCACCGGCACTGAGCAGTTCCGCTTCGATCGTCGTGCCAATCAGCGCCTGGCGCAGGCTCAACAGCCCGCGGCCATCGGCGCTGCTGAAGAACCCGTCTCCCGGGTTACCGGTGAGGGTTCCGGCACCAAGATCACCGGCGACGACTGGGATCGCGGTGACCGCGTCACCGGCACCGAGGGCAGCTCTGCCCGTCGCCGCAACCCCACCCGAGTGGGCCCGATGAGCGCCATGCCTGGCGCCCAGAACAAGCGCAACCAGGAAGTTCCTGCTCCCAACAACAAGGTGACCGGCTCCAGCGGCAGCACCGATCAGGGT
>NZ_JAFMKL010000146.1:0-3471 GCF_017852955.1 Vulcanococcus sp. DEBay_Sum22DG08_74 | reverse complement strand
GGCGAAGCAATGTTGTGCAGAAGCACAAAAAGCCGCGGAGAATACCGACGGTGAACTTCGGCCCTTCACTGCAACCGCGACCCCGTTTACCGAGGAGCCAGTCATGAAGCCCTGCATCCTGCTGATCGAAGACGACGGCGACATGCGCGAGCTTGTGGCCGGACACCTGGAGCACAGCGGCTTCGACGTGCAGCGGGCCGAGGACGGCATCAAAGGCCAAGCACTGGCCCTGCAGTACACCCCCGATCTGGTCCTGCTGGATCTGATGCTGCCCAAGGTCGACGGGCTGACCCTCTGCCAGCGACTCCGGCGCGATGAGCGCACCTCCCGCATCCCGGTGCTGATGCTCACCGCCCTAGGGAGCACCAAAGACAAGGTCAGCGGCTTCAACTCCGGTGCAGACGACTACCTCGCGAAGCCGTTTGACCTCGAAGAGCTCCTGGTGCGGATCAAAGCGCTCCTGCGCCGCTCCGATCGCGCGCCGCTCTCGACCAAGCACAACGAAATCCTCAACTACGGCTGCCTGACACTCGTCCCCGAGCGCTTTGAGGCGATCTGGTTTGACGAGCCCGTGCGGCTGACGCACCTGGAGTTCGAACTGCTCCACTGCCTGCTGCAGCGCCATGGCCAGACCGTGGCACCCTCACTGATTCTCAAAGAGGTCTGGGGCTACGAGCCCGACGACGACATCGAAACGATCCGCGTCCACGTGCGTCACCTGCGCACCAAGCTCGAGCCCGATCCCCGCAAACCTCGCTTCATCAAGACCGTCTACGGCGCGGGCTACTGCCTAGAGCTCCCCAGCGGAGACCATCAAGAGGAGCTGGCCCAACTGGTGCAGCAGGCCCGCGACAACCGGCGCACCGCCGCTTAAAGCGACAGCAACGCCACCTCCCAGGCCAAGCGCGGTTGCACGTAACTGCGCAGCTGCCCCCTGAGCTGCTCCAGGCGCTTCAGGGGGACTGAATCCTGGCGTTGACGCCAGAGACGCAGCTGCCACCAGTTCAACAACCAGAGCTGCTGCTCCACATCCAGCGCCTCACACAGGTCCCGGGCCAAGGAGAGGGCCACCAGCGGGGTCTGCGCTG
Organism: Vulcanococcus sp. DEBay_Sum22DG08_74; assembly: GCF_017852955.1. NCBI lineage: Bacteria > Bacillati > Cyanobacteriota > Cyanophyceae > Synechococcales > Synechococcaceae > Vulcanococcus > Vulcanococcus sp. DEBay_Sum22DG08_74. The sequence continues at coordinate 2,383 of NZ_JAFMKL010000146.1, read as the reverse complement.
CATCGCCGCCTGAAAAAGCGCTGCAACGCTCGGCCAAGCCCTCCGGCAAGGCCTGCCATTGGGCCCGTTGCTCCAGCAGGGCACCGGGGGAGCCGGCCGCGAGTTCCAGCAGCTCCGGCGGGTCACCGGCCTGGGCCATTCCCCCGTGGCCATGGCGCTGCAGCACCGCCTCCAGCAACTGGGGTTCAAGCCGCGCGAAGGCGATCGACTGGCAGCGGGAGCGAATCGTGCTGAGCAGCCGATCCGGAGAGGCCGTCAGCAGGATCAACATCCCGTCGCCGGGCTCCTCCAGGGTCTTCAGCAGGGCATTGGCCGCGCCCTCGGCCATCGCCTCCACGGTCTCCATCACCACCAGGCAGCGGGGGGACTCCACCGGCCGGCGGGCCAAAAACTGCGACACGGCCCGGACCTGCTCCAGGCGCAACTGGGGGGGCGCCTTGCGGCTCACGCCGGCGGCCTCCGCCTGGGATGCCGGCACCAGCTGACCCTTGTCGGAGTAGGTGGGCTCCACCCACAGCAAATCGGGATGGTTGCCGTCCTGCAGCCGACGCCTCACCGAGGGGGAGCCATCCAGCCCAGCAATCACTCCCTCCAGGAAGCGCAATGCCGCCAGACGACGACCCACTCCGTCGGGACCGCAAAAGAGATAGGCCGGAGCCAGGCGCTGGTGCTCCAGTCCCGCAGTCAGTAGGGCCACCGCCTGGGGCTGCCCCAGCAGATCCTCAAACAGCTCAGCCATCGCTGGTGCAGGTGGCTTGGATGGCGGCCTGCAGGTCTGCACTGACCGCCTCAGGCGATTGGCTGGCCTCAATGCGGCACCAACCGTATTGCTGGGCCAAGGCCGTGAAACCAGCACAGACCCGGGCCAGGAAGGCCTCGCCGCTGGCTTCGATGCGATCGGCCGGGCGATGGCCTCGGCGGCGCAGGGACTCCGCCAAGGGGATCTCCAGCAGGGCCGTGAGATCGGGTTCCAGCCCGGCGGTCGCGATTCCAGCCAGCTGCTCAATCAACGCCAAGGAGAGGCCGCGGCCGTAGCCCTGATAGGCCGCCGTCGACCCCACAAAGCGATCGCTCAGCACCCAGTGGCCGGCCTCCAGAGCCGGAGCGATGCGCTGCTGAACGTGCTGGGCGCGATCGGCCGCGTACAGGAGCAACTCCGCCGTGGACTCCGGGGCGGCGTCCCCAGGCGGATGCAGCAGCAGTTGGCGCAGGGCCTGGCCCAAGGCCGTGCCACCTGGCTCCCGGGTCACCAGCAACTGCGCCCCCTCGGGCATCAAGCCGCTGCTGGGCAACCACTGCTTCAGGGCTTCGATCTGGGTGGTCTTGCCACAGCCGTCGATGCCCTCCAGGACCAGAAAACGACCCCGCCTAGTCATGGCGCCCCAACAACAGTGCGTTCACGACAACAGTGATTGAGCTCATCGCCATCAACAGAGCTGCCAGCGGGGGTGACAGCACGACGCCAAAGCCTGGCAGGAGCACCCCGGCGGCGATGGGCAACACCACCAGGTTGTAGCCAAAGGCCCAAATCAGGTTCTGCCGCACCTTGGCCATGGTCTGACGCGCGAGCCGTAGCGCCATCGGGATGGCCTCCAGGCGTTCGCCGAGCACCACCAAATCAGCGGTATCGATGGCGATCTGGGTTCCCGTTCCAACGGCAATACCCAGGTCCGCCGCGGCCAAGGCCGGTGCGTCATTAATCCCATCGCCCACCATCCCCACCGGTCCGCTCGAGGCCGAACGTGCCTGATCGATCCGCTCCAGCTTCTGCTGCGGCAGCAGTTCCCAGGCCAACTCCTCTTGCGGCAAGCCCAACTGGCTGGCCAGGTGCCGCACAGGCGCCTGGCGGTCGCCGCTCAACAGCCCCAACTGCAGTCCCATGGAGCGCAGCTGGGCCAGGGCCTCTGGAGCATCCCCACGCGGCTGATCATCCAGGGCGATCAGTCCAAGCAGCTGGTTCGTGGCGACCGCCACAACCGTCGCGCCCTGCTCTTCCTGCGCGCTCCACCACTGCCTCTGCTCCTCGGCCATCGCCACTCCCTCCTGGAGCAACCAGGCCGGTCGGCCCACCCGAGCCAGGCCATGGCCCATGACCTGGGCTTGCACCCCATCGCCGGCCAGGGTGCTGGCTTCGCTCACCTCGAGCAGCGGGAGCTCCAGCTGCTGCGCCCGCTGCAGCAGGGCATGGGCCAGAGGATGACGGGTCTGCGCCTCCAGGCTGGCCGCCAGCTGAATCAGGGTCGCTTCAGTGCCGCCAGGGTCAGCCAACGACACGGCCCGCACCGTGGGGCGACCGACCGTCAGGGTCCCCGTCTTGTCAAAAAACAGGGTGCCCAGACGGGAGGCCGCCTCGATCACATCGCCACCGCGAAACAGCACCCCG
>NZ_JAFMKL010000145.1:0-3499 GCF_017852955.1 Vulcanococcus sp. DEBay_Sum22DG08_74 | reverse complement strand
AGAGCATCTCCTTGCCAAGGAGAGGGTCGAGAGTTCGAATCTCTTCATCCGCTTGTGAAACAACAAGGCTGATTGCTCAGCTCGTTGTTGTGAAACCAATTTCATTGCCTCTCCAGCCGAGTTCAGCTTGAGAGCAGCCCGATCTCTTTGCGTAGCTGGTCAATCGTTGCCGTCCCGAGGTAGCTCTGGGCGCAGTGCACCTGTGGCATACGCATCAGCTGAGAGCGGTTCTGGCGCAGGCTTTGCTCGACCAGCGGCAGGCTGGGGCGGTCGCAGAGCACATGGCTGGAGGCCCGCAGCAGGGCCAGCAGGCGACTGCTGACATCGGGGGTCGCGGTCATCAACAACAGTTCGTTGCCGCGCATGCTGTGCAGGATCACTTCCGCGGCCCGCAGGATGCCAGGGCTGATGCTGACCAGTCCCACGCAGCTGCCGGCGCGGAGGTCCTTCAGCAGGTCCAGCTCGTGGCGGAAGTCATTGAGATCCACGGGTACGGCCCGCACACCATGGCGTTTGGCGATCTCCTCCACGGGCTGGAGGAAGTAGCGGCTGGTGACCACCGTGCCGTTGCTGGAGTTCTCGAGCACCGCCTCCAGTTCCTCCATCGGAACGACCTCGACCGGGGCATCGAGGTGGGGGGTGAGCTCCTCGGAGATCAGCATTGAGGCGCCGATGTCCTCCCGCGGGGTGCTCACCAGCACCCGGGCGCCGCAGCGCAGCCGCCAGTCGATCTCACGGGTCAAGAGCTCCCGGGCCTGTTGCAGGGTGCAGCCGGCGTTCAGCAGGCCATCCACGCTCTGCCTGACCTCGCGGTCGATGTCAGGAAGGTGCCGTCCACGGGGACCCGGCGGTGGCTTGATTTCCCGTGGGTTCTGTTGATCGCGGACGTAGATGCCCGAGCCGGCCATGGCCTCCACCACGCCGTCGTTTTCCAGCTGCCGATAGACCTTGCTGATGGTGTTGCGATGCAGGCCGGTCTGCATCGCCAGTTGGCGCGTACTGGGTAGTCGATGGCCTGGCGGGAAGTGCCGCGCCGCAATCGCAAAGCAAATCTGGTTGTACAGCTGGCTCGAGGCCGGGATATCGCTGTCCTGCTGAATGTGGAACCGCACGCCCGAGTGGCACAAGCTGTTCGGGCCACCTTACGGACCTTTGTTCCCGGTGACAATTGCATTGTTGGCATAAAAGCCTGTGCCGGTTTCCAAGAGCGCGAATGCGATGACCATTGAGGCCAGCTGGGTTCAGATCTCTGTTCCAGCAGCAGCGGGTGTGACAGCCACGGTCATGCCGGGCTGGTGGGTTCTGCCTGAGCAGCCTCGCGGGGCGGTCTTGGTGCTGCCAGAGGTGTTTGGAGTGAACAGCTGGGTGCGCAGCGTGGCGGAGCGGTTGGCCCAGGAGGGTTACGCAGCCCTAGCCCTGAGCACCTTCTCGCGCTCTGCTCCCGATTTGGATGTGGGCTACGACGAGGCAGGTTTGGCCGCTGGCCGTGAGCACCGTGACAGTGTGACGGCCGAGCAACTCCTGGCGGACGTCCAAGCCGCTGTCGATTGGATCCAGCGGTCCCATCCCTCTTTAAGCCTCGGCTGCGTGGGCTTTTGCTTTGGCGGTCACCTGGCGATGCTGGCTGCGACGAACCCGGCGATCGCAGCCACCTGTGATTTCTATGGAGCTCGGGTCTCGTCCTTCAAGCCTGGTGCGGTTGAGAAGACAACCCTGTCGGTCGTGCCTGAGGTTGCAGGGCGACTCTGGTGCTTCTGCGGTGATCAAGATCCCTTGATGCCCGCTGAGGAGTTGCAGGCCATTGATCAAGCCCTGCGCTCAGCGGATACCGAAGGGAGTCGCCACCGACTGGTTGTGGCAGCTGGGGCCGGCCACGGATACATGTGCCAGGCCAGAGCAGATTTCCACCCTGAGGCAGCTGCCTCGGGATGGAATCAGATGCTGGAGCTCTTCGCTGAGGCGCTCTAGCCTTCGGCCTTGGCTGCCGCCTGACGAGGGGTCTCGATCGTGCGCACCGCTTTGCTGGCAGCAGCCTCGGCCTCTTTCTCTTTGGCCAGGGGTGTTTTGCGCGGGCTGAGGAACATGATCATGTTCCGGCCCTCACGCTTGGGCTCCTGCTGAATCTCGGCCTTTTCTTCGAGATCCTTGGCCATGCGGCGCAGGAGCTGTTCGGCCAGGGCGGTGTGCTGGATCTCCCGTCCGCGGAAGATCACGGTGCACTTGACCTTGTCACCTGCTTTGAGGAAGCGAGAGGCCTGACCGAGCCGCACGTCGTAGTCGTGCTGGTCGATCTTGTAGCGCATCTTGACCTCTTTAACTTCGGTCTGATGCGACTTTTTCTTGGCTTCTTTGGCCTTCTTTTCCTGCTCGAATTTGAACTTGCCGTAGTCCATGATCCGGCAGACCGGTGGGTCAGCCTTCTCACTCACCAGGACCAGGTCCAGCTCACGGTCCTTCGCGACGTCGAGCGCTTCTTCCCTGGTGATCACTCCTAGCTGACTGCCGTCGGCATCGACCACCCGGAGCTGGGGGTAATTGATGCGGTCGTTGATGTTGGGGAGCTCCCGAACAGGAGCACGGCGGTCAAAACGAGGACGGGGTGGCATTCAGACGGGCGAGAGGACGGAAAAACAGTTGCTGTTCACCGTTCACCCTAGGACGTGCTCGATCGCCGACAAGGCCCGCTTCAAGGGATTGTCCTCTTGGCCTGGTGCATCCAGCCATAGGGGTTGATGCTGCCGGCGAAACCAGGTCTTCTGGCGCTTGGCGAACTGCTGGGTGCGCTTGGTGGTCTGCTCAATGGCTTGCTCTTCGGTCAGCTCCCCCCGCAGTAGGGCTCCAGCTTCCGCATAGCCAATGGTGTCCAGCAGGGCGCAGCCCTGCCCATAACGTTCCAGAAGCCCTCGGGTCTCTGCCACCAAGCCTTCGGTGTACAGCGCCCGACTGCGCTGGGCAATGCGTTGCCTGAGGTTGCTGGGGTTGAGACCCAGTTCCAGGACCCGCCAGGGGGGCGGATTGGAGCCCTGCTGTTGGCTCAGGGGGCGACCGGTGGCATAGAGCACCTCAAGGGCGCGCTGTGTGCGCACGGCGTCATTGGCCATGATCCGATCAGCGGCGTCTGGATCGGCTTGGCGCAGAAGGGCGTAGCACTGGCTTTGGCCCAGCGCCTCTAGGTCCGCCCGCAATTGAGGTTGCGGAGGGACCGCTGGCGGAGTCATCCCTTGGGTGATGGCCTTGATGTACAGGCCGCTCCCGCCCACAAGGAAAGCGATTCCCCGCCGCTTGTGTTCCGCTTCGATCGCTTGATCGGCTTCCTGGCGGAACTCCTGAAGGTTGATCGGTTCGTCAGGCGCCCGCAGGTCCAGCAGCTCATGGCGAACGGTGGCCCGCTGCTCGTCAGTGGGTTTGGCCGTGCCGATCGTCATCTCCTTGTACAGCTGCCTGGAATCGACAGACAGAACAGCGAGATCCAGGGCCTGGGCGATCTCGATGGCCAGGG
>NZ_JAFMKL010000037.1:0-15247 GCF_017852955.1 Vulcanococcus sp. DEBay_Sum22DG08_74 | reverse complement strand
GAGACCGAGCGGGCCTGAAGCACCCCAGCATTGGGATCGGCGTAGAGCTCGAGATCGTCGACGAAGCCAAACAGGGCACTCGTGGCCGTCGCGTGCAGGTAGCCGTTCCCCTCTTCGACGATCTCGGTGCGCGGGGTGGCCCGGATCACCGGGAGTAGAGATTGAAGGGCCGCCTCGGGATTGGCCACGGCCCAATCCACGCGGGCGCAATGGGCCGGACTGGGGCAGGGGGAGAGGGCGCCGTTCTGCACACCCAGGTCCTCCGGCACAGGACCCACCAGATGAAAGAGCCCCAGGGTGAAGACCAGCAGGAAGTGGGAGAACAGAGCCGTCATGGATTGGAGGGAGCAGCAACAGGAGCCGGGGTAGGGAGGGACTCTTCAATCCCCACATCGATCTCAGCAATCCAGAGCAGCAAGCTGCCGATGCAAGCCAGGGCTGCGATCAACAAGAGCCAACGATGACGGCGCATGGGCAGGCCTCCCCTCTCGCCATTGTGCTGGATACGACCAGGAACAAATGCCTATGGCGCCAGGGCTGGTCGACTTCCTAGGAAAGACCTGCGCTTTTGACGAAGAGACGCACCTCCGCCGGTCGATTGACCAGCGGAGTTTTTTTTGGCTTTTCTGCAGTCGCCAACCCTCCGTGGACAACATCTCGGGGCGATGGCATCAATGGATTGAGGTTGCTCTCTTCGTCAGACGCGCCTCAAACGGGGCGAGGTGCATCTCGCCCCACCCCACCCGTTCAGCGAGGCTGAGGAGACGTTGAGACCAGAGCCGTCCTCAACGCCGATGACCTCAGACCCATGACGACGCCCGACCTTCTGCTGGACGCCCTCCGCTCTATCCCAGGGATGGAGCCAGGGTCCAGACGGCTGGTGATCCTGATGAGCCAGCTCGGGGATTTCGATTCGCTGGAATACGCCCAGGCACTTGCCCCCGTTTTGCCCAGGCTGGAGCAGGCCGGAATCAAGACCCTGGCGATCGGCATTGGTGACGAGGCCGGAGCCGAGCGGTTCTGCCAGTTCACCGGCTTTCCCCGGGGCAACCTCAGGGTGGAGAGCGAACCGAGGTTGCACCGCGCGCTTGAGCTCTACTCCGGCCTGCAGACGCCCGGCGGACCTTGGCCGGGGCTGCTGTTGATGTGTGCCGGCATCGGCTCACCGGGAACCTTGAGCGAGGTCCTGCGCGGCTACACCGGAGATCGCTCCGCGCCGCAGCGCTTCGAGAGTCCCCTCTTTCGCCTGGCGGGCGGCGAGGGATTCCAGCGGCCCTTTGAGCTCGCCACCGTGCGCCTGCGCAACATGACCGAGGTGCTGGGGAATTGGCGGACCTATGTCCCCCGTGATGACTTCATCACCCAACGCGGAGCCACCTTCCTCTTGGAGAGCGACGACTCCCTGCTCTATGAGCATCGGGACCAAGGAATGCTGGGCTTCTCCGCAACAATGAGTCGCCCGCTGTCCTTCTTGGATCCCTATCTGAGCTGAAAGACCGATGGTCTGGGACAGGATCCAGTCGGAGCGCCAACGGGGCAGGGACTACCAACCGCGCTTCCAACAGCGGCAGGTGATCGGAGCTTGGCTGGGTGCTCTGCTGGCCATTACGGCCCTGGGCCTGATCAGTCTCTGGAGCCACTACCCCCTGGTCGTGGCACCCTTCGGAGCCTCGACCGTTCTGCTCTTTGGCCACCCGTCCAGCCCCCTGGCGCAACCACGGAATGTGGTCCTGGGGAACACCGTGGCCGCCATCGTCAGCGTCGCCTGCGTCATGGCCTTCGGCGATGCCCCCTGGGTGATGGGCCTGGCCGTGGCCGTGACCATCGCCCTGGGGCAGGTGCTGCGTTGCCTGCATCCACCGGCCGGGGCGGTGGCGCTGCTGGGGGTCCTGCTCAAGGCCCAGCCTGGATTCATCTGGATGCCCGTGCTCAGCGGTTCGCTGGTGATGATGCTGATCGCCGTGGCCTATAGCCGGCTGCAGCCCGGTGCGGAGCACTATCCGCATCACTGGCTCTGAGCCTCTGGGAGACTGTTGCGCCCGACGGCGCTGCCATGTCGCTCGATCAACTCAAGGCCTTCCTGGCTCGCCTTCAGGCCGATGAGGCCCTGAAGCAGCAGGTGCTGGCCGCCGCCACCGCCGATGACGTGGCGCAGATCGGCCTAAAGCTCGGCTTTGAGTTCTCCGGGGATGAACTGCTGCGGGTCTCCGGCAAGAAATTCGATCGGGTCACGGTCCATAAGAACGACATGCCCGGCGAATACAACTGAGCGACTACGCCAGCGCCTGGTAGGCCAAAGGCTGACGGTGCTCCATGGTCAGCGACCAAAGACCACTGCCGAGATCCTGCAGTGCGGCGAGCAGGGCCGCCGTGTCTCCGTCGTTGAGCCATTGAGCCTTCAACGCCGGGAGCTGATCCTGCAGGGACTCAATCGGAACCGTGACCAACAGCAAACTCTGTTCTCCCGCGGCGCGACGCAACTCGCCCTGGTCACTGCGCTGCCAGACCCGAACCAAGAGATCCAGCGCCTGCTCACGTCCGACCTCGCCGGGATCAGCCCCAGCGGGCAGGGCCTCGCGCAGCGACTTGCCCTGCAGAGGCATCGCTCTCTGCCCGCCCTGCTCCAGCAAAGCCAGAACGATCAAATAGGGGGCATCAGCCATGAGACGCAGAAGCGACAGCGCCTCCACCCTGCCCGGTCAGAGGAACCCCTGGGAAGCCGGAGTGCGTTGCTGCTGGATCGGAGCGCGGGGATTCCAGGCGGCGAAGAACGCCGCCAAGGCAACCAGGGCGATCAAGCCAACGCGCCAGGGTTGACGGGACATGCCCGAGAGCCTGGGCATTGGCCCCCGTCCCCGCTGGGCGACGCCATCGAGGGGCGTGCCACACCTCCCGCAGACCATCCGGCCTCCCAAGCTTCGGTCGGATTTCACCGACCAACTGCCGCAGCGGGGGCACCCCATCGAGCCAAGGACCGTTCAACTCAGCCCATGTTGACCAGGAAGCCGCCACTGGGCCAGGCCACCCCCACGCCCTCGGGCCGCTAGCCAACCGGAGGCATCGCGGCCAATCAAGGCAAAGAACGGCGTCCGCTGGGGAGCCGGAGCCGGCAAGGCACGCTCCCACCACTGCCGCCCAGCGACCCTCAAACCCATCCGCAGAAATTGGAACTGCAGCAGAGGACGGCGCCCCTTGAGGGCTCCAGGACCTTCAAAAAACAGTTCAACGGCGCCCAGCCGCACGCTGTTGCGCAGCTGCAACGCGCCGGCCTCCTCACGGATCTCCAGCTGAGCCGCCAGTCCCCGCAACAGCACCCCTGAGAACTGGGACGCCTGGAGTCGCCCCTTCGGCCAGACCTGCTCCAACTGCCAGCAACCGACCAGATCAGCGGCCTGAAGGCCCGTTCCCTCCGATCGGGCTCGCCCCTCGAGGGCAAGCAACGCCTCGGCCGTGATGGATTGATCAATCCCTTCCGCCACGACAGCCCAAGCAAAGACCCAGCATGGTCAGGCTCTGGTCGATTCCGTTGCCCTCCTCGCTCCCGCGCACTGATCTCGCCATCGTCGGCGCAGGAGTCTCGGGCTGTGCGCTGGCGGCCTCGCTGCGCCGGCGCGGCTGGCGCGGATCCATCGAACTCCTGGAAATCGGGCGCGGTCCCGGGGGCCGAGCGGCCACCCGCTACTCGCGCCAAGACCCGGACCTACGGATCAACCATGGGGCCCCGCTCTTCAACATCCGAGCCCAGACGCCGCCAGAGCTGCTTCAGGCACTCGAGCAACGGGAGGTCATCAGCCCCTTCCGCGGATCCATTCAGAGCCTCGATGGGCAACGGTCACTGGGCCCTGCCATTGACGATGGCTTCAGCGACGGGCAGCTCTGGCAGGGCCGCGGAGGAATGGATGCCCTCGCCGCTGGACTGCTGGAGCTGGCCGAGGCAGAGGGAGGAGTCCTGAGCAGGCGCTTTGGAACCCTTGTGCGCCACCTGAGGCCCGAACGCTCCAAAACCGGTCTGCGCTGGACTTTGGAAAACAGCAGCGGGGAAGCCTTGGTCGAGGCCCGCTGGCTGGTCCTCAGCGGAACACTGCTGGCCCATCCCCGCTGTCAGCAGGTCTTTGGCTGGGACGGTATTCCGCTAGAGCAAGCAGCCGAAAGCCTGGCTGATCCCCAGCTCAACGCTGCGCAGGCCCAGCTGGCTTCGATCGAGGGCCAGGCCAGCTGCAATCTGTTGCTAACCCTTCCGCCGGAGCAGGCCAGCGCCTGGTTGGCACTGCCCTGGCAAGTTCTGCAATGCACCCCCTCGGCCCAGGAGCGTTGGGGACTGCGACGCATCAGCATCCAACCCCTGGCCGGCGGGCGCTGTGCCGTGGTCGCTGAATCCAGTCCCGCCTTCGCCGCGGCCCATCTCCATGTCTACGGATCGCGCTCATCGGCCGCTCAACTGCTCGGCGCCAAGCCGGATCCCTCGGATGAGAAGCGGGTGCTGGATGCCCTGACCCAGGCCCTGACGGATCTCAGCGGACAAACCCTGGGTGACGCACCAAGGCAACTGATGCGTTGGGGAGCCGCCTTCCCGCTGGCTCCAGGACTGGACCCCGGCCACAGCTGCTGCCCGGAAAGTGCCATCGGCTTCTGCGGGGACAGCCTCGCTGGGGACGGCTTTGGCCGGATCGAGGGCGCTCTATTGAGTGCCGAAGACCTGGCCACACAACTGATGAAGCAGCTCTAGGGCTTAGGCCGCGACGGACGAGCGGCGGCGCGCGGAGCTCACCGGCATGGTCAGGTGACGCTTGGCCTGCCAGACCGACTGGGCGGCATCAAACAGGGTGTTCTGCACATCCCAGACGAAACGCTGAACCCGAACCTGGGACTCACGCCGCTGCGGCAGCAAGTCTGAGAAGGCTGCCGCGTGGCAGAGATCGACAAGCATCGCCACTTCTTCGCGGCTCATCGTGATCTGGACGTTGTCCTCAGACCGGTGCGTGACCTGCATCGCCCCTTTAACCGAAGAAAACCAACCTACGCCGATTACCGCTGATCAAACAGAAATCAAGGGGCGCTTAAGCATTGAGAACAGAAAACGCAACTCTCAGGCCGACTGGAGCTGATCCAGCTGGGCCTGAAGTCGTTGCTTGAGACGGTTTTGAACCAAGGCGCACAGGTCATCGACCAAATCGCCCTCCGCCTGCCAGATCGTTCGAGTCCCCTCACGCTCACAGCGGACCAGACCCGCGCGCTGCAACTGACCGAGCTGCCGGCTGATGTGGGACTGGGAAAAACCGGTGGCCTCAATCAAGGCCGCGACATCAATGGGCCCCTGCTTGAGATGGCAGAGCAGCTGAAGCCGCGCCGGCTCACTCAGCAGCCGAAAGAACTGGCTGTACTCCTCCAGCAACTCCTGGGAGGGCATTGCACCTGCGGCGCCCATTGCAATGCTGTATGACGATAAACGCATTATGCCTGGCCTCGCCAATGAATCAGGAGTTCTGGGATCAGCGCTTCCGCGAGAGCCACTACGCCTACGGCACCGAGCCCAACGACTTCCTGAGAGCCAAGGCGGCCTCCCTCTCCCCTGGAGACGCCCTCTGCCTGGCGGAAGGGGGAGGGCGAAACGCCGTCCACCTGGCCAAACAGGGGCACCGCGTCACCGCCCAAGACCTCAGCCCCGTCGGCCTGGAAATGGCCCAACAGCTCGCCGAGACCCAGGGAGTGACGCTGCACTGCCGCTGCGGGGACCTGCGCGACTTCAGCCCCGAGCCCGAGAGCGTCGACCTGATCGTCGCCATCTGGATGCACCTCGAACCCGAACTCCGGGCCCTGGTGCACCGGCGCGCCGTTGCAGCGCTCAAACCTGGAGGGCACCTGATCCTTGAGGCCTACAACCCGGCGCAACTCAACCGAGGAACCGGCGGGCCGCCCAACCCGGAGCTGCTGATCACAGCGTCGCAGCTGGAAGCGGAACTCCAAGGACTGACCTGGCTCGAGCTCCAGGAAACCGAACGCTGGATCGAGGAAGGCCCGCTCCACCAGGGGCAGAGCGCCGTGGTTCAGGCCTTTGGCCAAAAACGGGGCGCGTGATCACAAAGGCTTTATGCGTGTATAGTCATACAAGCCTGAAGCGGAGTCCATGGCCTCCATCGCGCCCTCCCCGGTCGCGCTCTCTGATGCAGCCGGTGGGCAACCCCTGCTGCATCGCCAACTCTTCGACGCGACAACGGGGACCTACACCTATCTGCTGGCCGATGTCACCTCCGGCGAGGGCGTGATCATCGATCCGGTGTTTGAACAACACGACCGAGATCTCTCCTTCATTCGCGAGCTGGGAATCCAGCTGGTCGCCAGCCTCGATACCCACGCCCACGCGGATCACGTCACCGGCAGCTGGCTGATGCAGCAAGCCACCGGCTGCGCCATTGGCCTCGCCCAGTCCGCCCGCGCCCAAAACGTCACCCTGCCCCTCGAGCACGGGGACCACGTGGCCTTTGGCAGCCGCCACCTGCAGGTGCGCAGCACCCCGGGGCATACCGATGGGTGTGTCACCTACGTCCTGGACGACCAATCCGCCGCCTTCACCGGCGACGCCCTCTTGGTTCGCGGCTGCGGGCGCTGCGACTTCCAGCAGGGTGACCCCCACACCCTCTGGCGCTCCATCACCGAGCAGATCTTCAGCCTGCCCAACAGCTGCCTGCTCTACCCAGGCCACGACTACACCGGCCGAACCCTCACCTCAGTGGCCGAGGAGAAAGCCTTCAACGCGCGCCTCGGCGGTGGTGCCGATGAACGGGACTTCGTGGGTCACATGACCAACATGAAGCTGCCCCACCCGGGCAAGATCGCCATCGCCCTTCCCGGGAACATGCGCTCGGGTCAGCCCCGCGACGAGCAACCCGCTCAGCACTGGGCACCGGTTCAGCGCAGCTTCGCAGGGCTCCCCGAGCTGCCCCCCAGCTGGCTGGCGGAACATCGCAACGCGGTGACCGTGCTGGATGTCCGCTCGGAGGACGAAGTCGAGGGCCCCGATGGCCGGATCGAAACCAGCCTGCACATTCCTCTGCAGGACCTGGAGCAGCGCCAAGCAGAGCTACCCAGCGACCGTCCCCTCGTTGTGGTCTGCCATGCGGGGAGCCGATCGGCCTTGGCCACCCAACAGCTCCTGAAGGCCGGCTTCGATCGCGTCGCGAATCTGCGCGGCGGGCTCCTGCGCTGGAGCGATGAGGGCTACCCACTCGTGGGCTCCATCCACCACTAATCACCCCACCCACTCCCATGACCCACACCCAACCGATCAGCGCCCACGACCTGGCCGATCAACTCGCCGCCAAGCGCATCAGCGTGATTGATGTGCGTGAACCGATGGAGTTCGCCAGCGGTCACATCGCCGGCAGCCTGAACGTGCCGCTCAACCGCCTGCTGCAGGCGGATCTTCCCCAGGGCCCCCTGGTGCTGGTCTGCCAAAGCGGCAACCGCAGCAACCGCGCCCTCGGGCAACTCATGGCCCAGGGGCACCCCCACCCGCTCAGTGAGCTGCAGGGGGGACTCCCCACCTGGCAGGGGGCCGGCTTCCCCGTGCGCAAACTCAAAAACGCACCCCTGCCCCTGATGCGTCAGGTGCAAATTGCCGCCGGTTCACTGGTGCTGCTGGGCCTGATCCTCAGCAACACCGTCGCCCCCGGCTGGATTGCGCTGACCTGGTTCGTTGGCGCTGGCCTGACCTTTGCCGGCGTCAGCGGCTTCTGTGGCATGGCCCGCCTGCTGGCCGTCATGCCCTGGAACCGGGTCTCCCTGTGATCAGCCTGATCCTGCTGGGACTGGGGGGCGGCCTGATCGGCTTTCTGCTCTCCGTCCTCGGGGCAGGGGGCTCCATCCTGCTGCTGCCTCTCTTGGTCAGCGGCGCCGCTCTGCCGACCAAGGAGGCCGTGCCGCTCTCCTTGATCGTCGTGATGATCCTGGCGCTGGCCAACCTGGGGCCCTACCTCCGCCGCGGCCAGTTCGCGCCCAGGCCCGCCCTACTGCTGGGACTCCCGGCCCTCGCCGGCAGCTGGATCGGCGGGAGCTGGGTCAAGGCCGGACTGATCCCTGAGGCGGTTCAACTCAGCGTCTTTGCCGCCGCCGCCGTCCTGGCCTCCTGGCTGCTCCTACGTCCAGCCCCGGCAGGCGGCCGCGCGGCGTCCGAAGCTCTGCTGCTGCCGCAGGGTCTGTTGGTGGGTCTGCTGACGGGCATCGCCGGCGTCGGCGGAGGGTTCGCCATCGTTCCGGCCCTGGTGCTGTTGGCCGGTCTACCGATGGCCCTCGCCAGCGGCACCAGCCTGCTGCTGATCGCCGTCAATGCGTTGGTGGCCTTGGCTGCCCTGGGCCACTGGCCGCAGGCCAGCCTTCCTCTTCTTCTTCCGCTGCTAGCTGGCGGAGCCGCGGGCGCGGTAGCCGGCCAATGGCTGGCTCCTCACCTCAGCGATCGCCATCTACGGCGGGGCTTCTCCTTATTACTGATTGCCTCAGCCGTCCTGACCGGCGCAGAGGCCTGGAAACGTCAGGCACCCGCTGCATCCGTATCCCCTCGGGCCGACCTGATCCGTCCAGGGACCTAGTCCCGGCCGCAGCGACACTTACCGCCCTTCCACTTCGAGCACTTCTTCTGCTTGCAGCCCTTCTTTTTGGCGCAGGCCTGGAGCCTGCCCTCAGGCTGGACAGGCAGATCCGAGGAGGGGCCAGTGGATGGGGCCATCAGGGTCGAACCGGGCAGGATCGCAATGCAGTCATCTTATTGCAATCGATTCTCTTTTGCGCAAGCGAGTTGATTGTCAGCATTGATTTGCGCCGGCCCAGCAGAGCCCGTAGCTTGCGGCCAACTCCCCACGGCAGGCCATGACTCAATCGATCGCCCGCGGCCCCGCCGGGCGGGCCGTGGCCCAACCAATGGCCCCCGATCTACTCGGGGCCCTTCAGGAGCACCTGACCATGGAGCGCCAGGCCAGCGCGGCCTACTGGGCCCTGGCCATCTGGTTCGCCGAACGCGGGCTGCGGGGCTTCAGCAGCTTCTTGAAACAGGAGTCCAGCGAGGAGCAGCACCACGCCGGCCTGTTCGCGGATTACCTGATTGCCCGGGGCCAGGCGGTCACGCTGGAACCCCTGACAGCACCGCGCCAGAACTGGACCAGCATCGAAGAGGTCTTCCAAGGCATCTTCCAGATGGAGGCCGAGGTCACCACCTCCCTGCATCAGCTCTATGCCATGGCCGAGCGCAGCGGCGATGTGCGCACGACCGTCTTCCTCGATCCCCTCGTGCAGAGCCAGATCGACTCAGAAAACCAAGCCGCACATCTGCTGGATCGCATCAGCTTCTCCCATTCCGACCCAGCCGCCCTGCTGGTGATCGACGGAGAACTGACCGCCGGCCAAAGCGCACCGGCCTCCGTCGCCTAAGAACTGGGCAGGGGCCGCCTGCAGAGCTCCTGAAACAGCGACAGCGTCAAGCGATCAACCGCCACGGGCGCGGACTGCAGCCACTGGCCCAGTCGCCTGAGCTCAGCCAGGCGCAAAAACAGCTGCTCCGATTCCCGCTGCAAGCGCCGGCACAGAGCAGGGTTTTGACAGCGTGCCTGGTCTGCATCGATGCGAACCAAACGCGACCGCAACCCTTCCGCCTCCCGGCAGAGACAGCCCAGGGCATCCACCGAGACGCTGGCCTCACAAGGGCACTGCATCGATCAGAACCCCCCAGCCAGAGGAGCGGAATCCACCAGGGCTGGAGCCAGGCGGAAGCCAGCCTCACCCAATGGCGCCTCCAGCAGCTCGGCCTGACGGAACTTCGAGATCATCCGGGTGGTGGTCACCCGGGTCGCACCGATCAACTCACCGATCCGGTCATGGGTCAGGCGGAAAGGGAGATCGCACCAATCGCCGCAGCGGCGACCCAGGCGATGGACCAAGAGGCTCAAGAGAGCATGCAACCGCTGCTCAGCCGTGCCCAGGTGGCGAATGCGCAGCAGCTGCAGGGTCCACTCATTGACCGGGTCAAAGCCGCCAGCCCCCACAGCCTTGGCGTCGCTGCTGAAGACCAACGGAGTCAAGGCCTCCACGCACACACCCTCACTGCAGAGCCGATCGGTGCGGAGCTGATCGCCGGGCTGGAGGAAGGCCAGGGTCATCCCCTCGGTCTCCTCACAGGGGCAATAGACGCGAGCCATGCCCTCGAGCACCTCGATGCAGCTGCCACCGGTATGCAAAGCAGGATCGAGCAAGACGGTTTGCCCGACCGGCATCCGCACGGCACTGGCAGGGGCGTCAGGGAGAAAGCGGAAGGACATGACCCCCGAAAACGGGCTAGTTGCGAATGCGTCGCAAGATAAACAAGAAACCCCTCCTTTTGCAAGCGATTCTCAATAGCAGTTTCTAGCTGCAAATGGAGCGCGGACCGGCGCAACAAAAAAGCCAGCCGCGCAGGGCGGCTGGCCGGGGTCCTTGCAGGCTTGCGCCAGGGCGTCAGCGCCAACCGCTGGACTGCATCAAGGCCACCGCCGCCTTGTTCTTGGCACCCATCTGCTGGGCCGAGACACCGTCGGCCTTGAAGGTTCCCAGGCGCTTGAGCACCGCGTTATTGCCAAAGCCCCGCAGCGGATATTCGTTGTTGGCTTCGGCGTAACCGCGACCTCCACTGGGTGACGCCAAGAACTCGATCAGCTTCAGCGCCGCCTCAGGGTTCTTCGCGGTCTTGACCACCCCGGCACCGGTGATGTTCACGTGGGCGGGATTGGGGAAGAGGACCTTGACCCGATTGGCCAACTGCTGGTCGGACGAGCCGTTACCGCCAGCCAGCATCCGGGCGACGTAATAGGAGTTGACCAGACCAACGCCGCACTGACCATTGGCGACGGCGCGAATCAGGGGGGTGTCGGAACTGAAGTAGGGCTGCGTCACGTTGGCGGTCATGCCCTTCACCCATGTCGCGGCCTGTTGATCGCCGCGCAGGATCATCTGGTCAGCGACCAGCGATTGGTTGTAGACGCTCTTGCGGTTGCGCAGGCACAGCTGGCCTTTCAGGGCCGGATTCGCCAGATCGGCATAGGTGCGAATGCTGCCCGGGTTCACCGCCTTGGGGTTCACCACCACAACGCGAACCCGCCGCGTCAGGCCAAACCAAAGGCCCTTGGAGTCCCGCAGGTTCGCGGGGACATCGCGGCTGAGCGAGGCGGAGCGACTGGGGCGAAACAGCCCCGCGTCCGCAGCCTTGTCCAGACGCGCCGCATCGGCCAGCACCAGAACATCGGCTGGGCTGTTGGCCCCTTCGCGTTTGATGCGCTCGATCAAGGCGTCATCCTTGGCCTCGAGCAAGCGGACCTTGATCCCCGTCTTCTGGGTGAATTGCTTGTAGAGCGCCTTGTCGGTGTTGTAGTGGCGGCCCGAATAGACGCCAATTTCCTGACTGTTGGCCTTCGCCAGGGAAGTCAGAACAGCCGCCCCAGCCGTGACGCCGAGCAGGGCAGCCGCTGCCAAGCGCTCAGGTGCGATGCAGGAACGAAGACGCTGAAACGCCAAGACCGGATCAAGTAGCACTGGCGGAACTATGCCCAGGCCCGATCCCTTCTGGAGAGGGGGTGATCATTGGCCACCCGCGTCTGTGACATTCATTACATCCCTGCCCCGTAGGCTTTGCGCCGCAGCCTCAGGCAAAGCATTGGCACGGGGACAACTGCCACAGCGAAGCCTGCTGGGCGCCGGGGTCCTGCTGGTTTGTGCAGCAGCCCTCGCCCCGGTTCTGGGTCTGACCTGGTTTGCCCTCAGCGGCGGCGGCATCGAGAGTTGGGGCCTTGGCGATGAAGGTCCGGTTCAGGTGCGCAACACCCTGGCCCTGGTGCTCCTGGTCGGGGCGCTGGCCGCCGCACTGGGCACCGGAACGGGCTGGCTGACGGCCCGCTGTGAGTTCCCCGGACGCCGCTGGCTGCGGGTGGCGCAGCTTCTGCCCCTGGCCACGCCGAGCTATCTACTGGCGGCCACCTTGATCGACCTGGGCAGTCGCTTTGGCCAGCGCATCTATGGCTTCAACCCCACCCTGGCGGTGATGGTGCTGAGCACCTACAGCTATGTCTTCCTGCTCTCGACCGAGAGCTTCTCGGTCAGTGGCAAGCGGCAGCTAGAGGCCTGCCGCAGCCTCGGAGTCGGCCCCTGGGGCAGCTTTTGGCGCGTAGCCCTGCCCATGGCCCTGCCCTCGATTGGAGCCGGGGTGGCGCTCACGGGCATGGAGGTGGTGAACGAGCTGGGAGCCGTGCAACTGCTCGGGGTCCCGACCCTCTCCTCCGGGATCCTGATGCGCTGGCAGCAAGAGGGGGATCCCCAAGCCGCTGTCGCTCTGGCCCTGATGGCCCTGGTGATCGTGGGCCTCCTGGTCGGAGCGGAGCGCACCCTGCGGCGCCGTAGCCGCTGCTGGACCATCAGCGGCGGCGGCGAGCCCGAACAGCGCTGGCGGCTTCAGGGGCATCAGCGCTGGCTCAGTCAATTGTTTTGCCTGGCCCCTCCCCTGCTGAGCCTTGGCCTGCCCTTGGTTTGGGCCCTGCTGAGTTGGGACCAGCTCCAGAGCGAAGACAGCGCGGAACTGCTCGAGCTGGGTCTCCGTTCCTTTGGCCTGGCCCTGGTGGCCGCTGTCCTAACGGTGGTCGTCAGCCTGGTGCTCTCCATTGCCAAGCGCTGGATTCCCAATGCCGGCATTCGGCGCCTGAGCTTTGCCGCTGGCCTGGGCTACGCCATTCCGGGCACCGTTCTGGCCCTCGCCCTGATGCTGATCGGTGGCCCCTTGGCCCTGGCCCCTCTGCTGCTGCTGGTCTGGGGCTACGTCGATCGCTTCCTAGCCGTCTCCAAAGGCGGCCTCGACGCGGCCCTGGAGCGCATTCCCCCGAGCATCGATGAGGCCGCCACCTCCCTGGGCCAGAGCTGGGGGGGCGTGCTGCAGCGCATCCATCTCCCCCTGCTGCGGGGACCGCTGCTGATGGGGAGCCTGCTGGTCTTTGTCGACACAGTGAAGGAACTGCCGCTGACCTTTGCGCTCAGGCCCTTTGACTTCGACACCCTGGCCGTTCGCGTCTATCAGTACGCCAGCGATGAGCGAGTCGGGGCGGCCCTGATCCCAGCCCTGCTGATCTTGAGCATGGGCCTGATCGCCGCCGCCGCCTTGATCCCGAGCCTGGATCGACTGGAGCAGCGCTAGCGGCGAGCGACCACGCCCTGATCGATCAGCTTTCCGTCACGATCCCAAGCCCGCACGGTCAGGCTGTTGGGCCCAGCCTCCAGTTCCGCAAAGCTGTAAACGCTCACGGCCTTCGCCGATTGCGGCTTGGCGATCACGGGGCGGAGATAGGCCCCTCCGCCTCCAACGATCAGGTAGGTGATGCCGTCGATCGGCTTGCTGCGCTCGTAGTGGTGTTCATGGCCATTGATGTAGAGCTGCACCCCATGGCGCTGCATCAAGGAGCTCAACTTGCCCCGTAGGCCGGGGTTGTTGCCGTAGAGACCGGAGGAGTAGATCGGGTGATGGCCCACCACCACTTTCCAGGGGGCCTGGCTCTTGGCCAAGGCGGAGCGCAGCCAGGACAACTGGGACGTCCAGGGCGCATTGCCGTTGGTGTCCAGCATGAAAAATTCGACCTCGCCGCGGCGGACGCTGTAGAAGCGCCCCTTCATGCCATAGGGCTTGTAGGCCACCTGGGGATCGCCATTGGCCGTGCGGATGTCGTGGTTGCCCAGGACCGCGTGGAAGGGGACTTTGGCCGCCAGCAACTCGGCGTAGGGACCAAGGAACGTCGACTGAACCTTGCGAATGTCGCCTGAGGGGTAGATGTTGTCCCCAGCCAGCAGCACCAAGTCCACGGGCTTCCGGCGATGCACCGCAGCCATTTGGGTCCCAACGGCCCGCTGATGGACGTTGCCGCTGCCCACATCGCCCACCGCTAAAAAGCGGGTGGTGCTCAGGGGAGGTGGACTCGCCACCTGGGCCCAACTGTGTCCAGCAGCAACGGTGGCCGTGGCCGCTCCAGCCATGAGCAGCAGCAGCGCGCGACGGTGCATGGCTGGGATCGAGCAAGGTCTCCCCAGGTTGACGCAATCAGGCCGCCGGCCGCTACCGCCGGCTGTGCTTTTTGGCGCACCCCGTCGCATCCTTTGCCGCAGCACCGTCCTCAGCTGGGGCCAGCCTTGGCGGAGCGACACAAACAACATGCTCCGGATCTTTGGAGATCGCCAAAGCCTCTTGGCCGCCCTGAGTTGTCACTGGTCCTATGAGCTAATCCAGCTGGATCAACCCTTCCAGCAGCGCTCCAAGACGACTTGGGGGTGCCCCGTCGCAACCAAGAAAAAACCGTTGCAGATAGAAGAGTCTGCTCTTGGAAACGCAAGCTCCCAGTGATCAGTGAGCCAGGTGTGAGCGCAGGGTTTCGCTGCAACGGTTGCGCTGAGGGCTGATGCAGTGGTGCTGGGCATGGCCGCTGCGCTCAAGGAAGGGGAGTTTGCTGAAGCGGAGGACATCGTCGGTGGATCCAATCCAACCCGCCGCGGCCAAGATCTGATGAGAGAGTCAACCTGGCGAAAACTGGACGAACGATCAAGACGCGAGCGTGAGCGGCAGATCGAGGCGACCGAATTTGCAGAAGCGATGCAAGGTCGCAAGTCCTGGACGACAGCCCACTACCAAGCGGTTTTCGAATACCTGGAGAAGCATTCGCATTGATGGCAACTTTGTGGAGATTGAGACTGCAGTCGATGTATTGAAGGACTAACCACCCGCAAGGATGAGAACGGGCTGGATTGCCATCAGCCAGTGGTTGATCCAAGTCATCAGGACTATCTTGAGGTCACAGCAAAAGCTGCGTGCGTTCATATCCCATTCCAGATTCAGTTCATGCCACACACACATTCCAAGCTGCGGCCAGAGAACACAACCGCAAGCCAGACAAAGCAGCCAAACAAAAGCGTCGACACCAGCCGTCATCAGCAGCGGCCACAGGCCAGCCCCAGACCAAGCTGCCCTCCGAGCTGGGATGACTTATTGGGACAACGTTGAGCGCCAATCGTCCAATCAGGCTTAACTCAAGCCATGGATAAGCGTTGGCTCGATCTCCGTTGGCCGGTCACCGTGCTCCTGCTTGGGGCCATGGGTTTTGTGCTGCTGGCACGAAGCAGCCGGCACCCGATTCAACTCCGCTTGGAGGTGAGCTTCAGCAAGCCGGTGACCGTCGGGGGGACCTTGCAACATGACCTCGTCATGGAG
>NZ_JAFMKL010000036.1:0-15289 GCF_017852955.1 Vulcanococcus sp. DEBay_Sum22DG08_74 | reverse complement strand
ACCAGCTGCAGCGGGTGCGCGAGGGGCGTCCCGATCTGGTGGTTTGTGGTTTGGGCCTGGCCAATCCCCTGGAGGCAGAGGGGATGGCCACGAAGTGGTCCATCGAGTTGGTCTTTAGCCCCATCCATGGCATTGATCAGGCCGGAGATCTGGCTGAACTCTTTGCCCGTCCCCTGCGTCGCCGCGGCGCGCTGCAGTTCTCCTGATTTACCGCCGATGGAACTCACGCTCTGGACCTACGAAGGCCCCCCGCACGTTGGGGCCATGCGCATCGCCGCCTCCATGGAAGGGGTGCACTACGTCCTGCATGCACCGCAGGGCGACACCTACGCCGACCTTCTGTTCACGATGATTGAACGGCGGGACCGCCGCCCGCCTGTCACCTACACCACCTTTCAGGCCCGGGATCTGGGGGGTGACACCGCCGAACTGGTGAAGCGCTCCATCACCGATGCGGTCGAGCGCTTCAAGCCCGAGGCCCTGCTGGTGGGCGAGAGCTGCACGGCAGAGTTGATCCAGGACCAGCCAGGAGCCCTGGCGGCGGGCATGGATCTGGGCGGGATCCCGATGGTCAATCTGGAGCTGCCGGCCTATTCGAAAAAGGAAAACTGGGGGGCGGCTGAGACCTTCTACCAATTGGTCCGCAGCCTGCTGAAACCGCAGCTTCCGCCGCCCGGACAGCCGAAGCTCGATCCAACCCGCTGGCGCGCAGAAAACCGACGCCCGCGGGTGAACCTGCTGGGTCCGTCCCTCTTGGGTTTCCGCTGCCGCGATGACGTGCGGGAGCTCACCCAGCTGCTGGCGAGCTACGGCATCGATGTGGCTGTCGTCGCCCCCCTCGGTGCTCGGCCGGCTGACCTGCTGCGCATCCCGACGGCTGACGCGAACCTCAACCTCTACCCCGAGGTCTCCGGTTCGGTCTGCAGCTGGCTGGAGCGTCAGTTCGGCTTGCCCACGGTGAAAACGGTTCCGATCGGCATCGGAGCCACGGTGGAGTTCCTGCGGGAACTGCATGGCGTCCTTGGCCTGGAGCCGCCCCAGGATCTGCAGCCCGGCGCCGATGGCCTGTGTGCAGCGGAGCGTCGCTCGCGTCTGCCCTGGTACTCCCGCTCGGTGGATTCCACCTATCTGACGGGGAAGCGGGTTTTCGTGTTCGCCGATGGCACCCACGCCCTGGCCGCGGCGCGGATCGCCAGCCGCGAGCTGGGCTTTGAAGTGGTGGGCCTGGGCACCTACAGCCGTGAGATGGCCCGGGAGGTCCGGGCGCTGGCGGCGGAGTTAGGGCTGGAGGCCCTGATCAGCGACGACTACCTCGCCGTTGAGGCGGCCATGGCCGCCGCGGCTCCGGAGTTGGTGCTCGGCACCCAGATGGAGCGCCACAGCGCCAAGCGCCTGGGCATTCCCTGCGCCGTGATCAGCGCCCCCTTGCACGTTCAGGACGTCCCCGCCCGCTATGCCCCCCAGATGGGCTGGGAGGGGGCCAACGTCATCTTTGACAGCTGGGTGCACCCCTTGATGATGGGTCTGGAGGAGCACCTGATCGGCATGTTCCGCCATGACTTTGAGTTCGTGGATGGTCACCGCAGTCACCTGGGCGATGGCGCCCCGGCCTCGCCCGTGGCACCTGCCGAGGAGATCACGCTGCCCCCAGTGGATGGGTCGCAGTTGTCCTGGAGTGCCGACGGTGAGGCTGAACTGGCCAAGATTCCCTTCTTCGTGCGGGGCAAGGTGCGTAAAAACACCGAGGCCTATGCCCGCGATCAGGGTCTGGCGGTGATTGATAGCGAGGCCCTCTACGAAGCCAAGGCCCACTACAGCCGCTAAGCGCAGTAGTGGGCTGGGTATTACTACCTACAAATGTGTGTTTAAACCCTCAATTTTCTCCTTAACTGTTTCGCTTTGCATGGCCCCTCGGGTCAACGGGCACGGCCAGGTCTTGGATGGGAAAGAGCTTTAAAACCAGGGTTCCTGTGTTCCTGGTTTTCCTTGTTTTATGACCACCACGCTCAAGCGCCCCGATGGTGAGGGCAGCGTTCAGGTTCATCAGGATTCCTCGATGCAAATCGAGGAGGGAGCGTTGGTGATTGCCGTCTACGGCAAAGGTGGGATCGGTAAAAGCACCACCAGCTCAAACCTCTCTGCGGCCTTCTCCAAGCTCGGCAAACGGGTGCTCCAAATCGGCTGCGACCCTAAGCACGACAGCACCTTCACCCTGACCAAGCAAATGGTCCCGACGGTGATCGACATCCTCGAGGGGGTGGACTTTCACACCGAGGAGTTGCGCCCAGAGGACTTCGTCTTTGATGGCTTCAATGGGGTGCAATGCGTCGAGTCCGGTGGCCCTCCGGCGGGTACCGGCTGCGGCGGCTATGTCACCGGACAGACGGTCAAGTTGCTGAAAGAGCACCATCTCTTGGAAGACACCGATGTGGTGATCTTTGATGTGCTCGGCGACGTGGTTTGTGGTGGATTTGCGGCCCCTCTGCAGCACGCCCACTACTGCCTGATTGTCACGGCGAATGACTTCGATTCGATCTTTGCGATGAATCGGATCATTGCGGCCATTCAAGCCAAGGCCAAGAACTACAAGGTGCGCCTCGGTGGGGTCGTGGCGAACCGCAGCCGCGACACCGACCAGATCGATCGCTTTAACGACCGGGTGGGCATGAAGACCATGGCCCACTTCCCCGATCTCGATGCGATCCGCCGCTCGCGCCTGAAGAAGTGCACGATTTTCGAGATGGAATCCACCCCCGAGGTGGAGGCCGTCCAGAACGAATATCTACGCCTCGCTCAGTCGATGTTGGAGAGCGTGAAGCCCCTGGAGGCTGAACCGCTCAAGGATCGCGAGATCTTTGACCTGCTCGGGTTCGACTGAACCCTTAAAGCCGAACCTTGGTGACTTCGGCTTTGATGCTTCCGCCGCGGGTTCCCACCTCAATGGGCGCCCGCGTGAAGATCTCGACGCGAATCCCGCTTCTGGCAATCCGCCAGAGCACCTGAGCCAGCAGCGCCACGCTGGCCAGGACAACTAGGGGCCAGAGCAGCGGTTGCAGGGACTGCTGGTTGAGGAGTTGTGCTGCGGCCAGTCCGCTGAGGAAACCCAGCAGCACGAGCAGGCAGGACTGGGCTGTGCGGTTCAAGAGCTCAGGCTGCTGCAGGCATCCAGCAGGAGTTGCTCCGCCGGAGTTCCAGCGCCGGGAACGCGCCAGTCCCCCCAGTTGGAACCAGCCCGCTTGCGGTTGAGGGTCAGATCACGGCAGTTCACCGCGAGTGCCCGATCGGGCACGTTGCTCTTGGGATTGCTCTCTGGCGTGGAGGGCCAGCTCAGGCCGCCAATGGCCGTGGGGCGGGTGACGGCGCGTCGCCAGGGGGTGACCCAGATGTAGGGGTGACTGTCGAATGGCTTCCAGCTGGTCCAATCCACCTCCACATCACCGAAACGACGCCAGCGTTCGTGCTCTTGCGCTTGTCGCTCCCGCAGGCGCTCCAGCAGTGCCTGTTGCTCCGCGCTGGGTGCTGTTTCGGCCCGTACTGCGGGGATACCGCCGCTGCCCATCAGGAGCATCAAGCTGCCCGAGAGCAAGGGGAGGAGGGGGACGCGTTGAGTCATGGCCGGCGCCTCAGGGGAGGGGGGGGAGCGGTAGCGGTGAAACGGCCTTGAGGGCGTCCTTGATCGTGACGGTGACATTGCCGCCGATCTGGTTCACCCCCACTTCGCCATTGACCAGCAGCGGTTCATCGCTGACGATCTCGACGGGTTCAACAATTTTCTCAACGGTCACCGGCTTGGCGATGCGGCCAACGTCAACCGGGAGTGAGTCGTTGGCCTTGACCGGAAGGGCTGCTTTGGCACTGACGGCAACCGGTAGGGCGCCGTTGGCTTGGACCTGGACTGGGGTCAGGATTTTCTCGACTTGGATGGGCCCCTTGAGGACTACGGGGAAGGGCTGTTGACGCTTGACGGCAATCGGTATGGGTTGCCCCAAGATCTGGATTGCCGCCATGGCCGCTGACCAGGTGGCCAGCACAACCGCCAGGGGCCAACGGCAGGCCATCGCCAGCAGGAACCAGCGCGGCTGATCCTGAGGGTTCAGTGGAATCACAGGCCTTCCCATCGGCAACCCTGCAAGGCTTGCCGTAGGCATACATCAGGGATGAGGCCTTGTCATCCCTACTGCAGGTGAGCCGTTGGACTAGCGCAAGCCGACCAACTTGAGTGATTCATCCCAAACCCCTTGTGCCGTTTCGGGATTGCTGGCCTTATCGGAGAGCTCTTGGCTGAACTGCTGGCCGCCCTGCTTCTGGCGGTTACCCCAGCTCCAATGCACCCCGGATGTGCCAAAACCTGGATCGGCGACCACCTGGGCCACCCGCTCTCCGGCGAGGGCTTGGCTGACGTAGCCACCGGTGACGTTCTTTTGGAACCAGGGGAAGATCTTCTGGAAGGCCCGCGGGGTATTGCGGAAGAGGGGGGTGTCCGCGACGCAGCCGGGGTACAGCGAGCTGAAGACGATCCCCGTGGAGTGGTGCAGGCGGCGATGCAGCTCCTGCGTGGTGATCATGTTGCAGAGCTTGCTGTCCTTGTAGGCCTTGCCAGGTTTGAAGGCCTTGCCGTTGGCCATGGCGATGGGTGCCTTGAAGCCCGCTTTGAAGCCGCTGAGGTCGCCCAGGTCCGCCGGAGCGGGGATGGGGATTTTGCCGCCCAGTTCTTTCGAGTTGGCTGTGACGGTGCCGAGGATCACGACCCGCTTGGAGGGATGCTGCGAGGCCTGCAGCTGCGGCAGCAGCAGTTGAATCAAGAGGAAGTGGCCCAGGTGGTTGGTGGCCATGGAGAGCTCATAGCCCTGGGGAGAGCGCTCGGGTTCTTTAAGCCTGGGTTTGTAGACCGCCGCATTGACGACCAGGGCATCGAGGCCAAAGCCCAGGGAGTCGACCAGGGTCTCAACGCCGACACGGACACTGTCGAGATCCCCGAGGTCCATGCGGATGTGGTGGAGCTTGTCGCTGGGGATGCCCAGGGAATCGGCGGCGGCTCCAGCGCGCACCGGATCCCGGTTTGCCGTGACCACCGTCCATCCCCGATCGGTCAGGGCCTTGACGGCATTCAGGCCAACCCCTGAGGTGGTGCCGGTCACCAGGACCGCTCCGGCGGGTCCGCCTGCGTTCGTGAGGTTGCTTGAAGCGGTCATGGACCCAAAAACTGCCCGCAACAACTTACGGAAAGACAGGCCTCAAGGGGTCTGGATTGCGTTGGACGGTTGCTGATTGGAATCCGGGCGCAGTTGCTTCCAGACCACCCGCAGGCGGTTCGGGGCGATCCACTGGTCCTGCTCCTGGATCAGCTTTTGCTCACCACCAACGTTGAACAGGCGATCAAAACGGGTCTGGGCTTTAAGCAGCTTTGCTTTTTGGATGTCCAGAACGGCGGTGATCTCGCCGTAGCGATCCAGGCGCTCCTGGTAGGCCCCCGCCAGTCGAACCAAGCTGACCACGGCCACCAGGGAGAGGCCGATCTTCAGGGAGAGACCGATGGAGCCGTAGAGCAACTCCTGGCTCGGACTTGAAGGCCTGATCTGCTGCGAGGGTGCCGGCTCAACAACGCTCAAGTTGGCGTCACTGCGGTGTTGGCGACGGCCTCGAGCGGGTTCTGCTTTGGGTTCTTGAGCAGTCCGTTTCCAATTTGCGGATCGCCGCTGCGATAGCTGGGCAGATCGGGAGGGGCTCAAGGGTGAGGAGGAGTCGGGAGAGACGCACCGCTTCTAGCAGGTCGTCTCTCCCGTGCCAAGGGATCAGGCGCGGTAGAGGCTGGCGGCGAGACGCACTGCGAGCACGCCAGCGTGGGCGGCCACCACCAGGGCGATCAGAATTTCAGCCTGGGTGAGGGACATGACCGTTGAGAAAAACACCAATTCATTTTCGCGCAGATGGTGGGGCTGGCTAGGGCCTGGGCCTCGGCCTGTCACAGCTCGACACCCCTAGGAGATGAGCTCGCTACGGTCGATCGACAGTTCTGCAGGGTTCTTTTGGTGTCTGGTCTGGTTCCTGATGGAACGGTGTCGATCTCAGCGCAACAGGTTCAAGACCAGAGCCTTGAGCCCCTGCAGCCTTGGTTCGCCTTGGACCCCAAGGACCTGCTGCAGGCCAGCGGCAGCCTGACGCTCCAGTTCGACTGGCCCCGTTCGGCGGAGGACCCGCGCGAGCTCTCGGAGATCACGGAGCTGCGCCTCTGGAGCCTGCGCGCCGATGCCCTCTGCCCGTGGCTACCGCTGCTGCTGGAGCGCAGCAGTGGCCAATTGACCCGCCACGTGGCCATGCTGCTTCCCCATCAGTTCAGCCGCAGCGAGGGGATTCGCTTCGCCCCAGACAGCCTTGAGCTCTGGATGACCCATCGCCTCTACCTGCTGGATCACTGGTCCAGGGGGTATGGCTTGAACTGTCGCGGCAATCTGGAGCAAATGGCGGCCGTGCTGGGCTTTGAGCTGGACGGCAGCTTCTGGAAAGACCACGAGCGCTAGAGCCAGAGCAGAACGGCCCGCCGTCCGACGTCCACGGCCAGCAGCACGCAGAGCAGCCGGATTAGTACCACCAGGCGCTGTTCCGGCACCTTCTGCAGGTGCCCGGCGGACCACTGGGCGGCTGAGGCGGCCGTCGCCCCCAGCACCAGGCCGATCAGCAGTTGGGCCCTGCCGTCTCCCCAAAAGGTGAAGGAGGCCACCAAGGACGAGGCGAAGACCGCCATCGTGCTCAGCCGGATCGCCTGGTAGACCCCAAGGCACAGCCCGCGAACCATCAGCGGCACCATCACCAGGCCGCCTCCGACACCCAGCAGGCCGCTGGAGAGGCCTGCCACCAGGCCAACGCCGATCAGTCCCAGCACCGGCACGGTTGAAGCGCTGTTGCCGCCCGTGCGGCGAGGCTCGATCACCAGGGCCAGCAGCCCGTACATCAGCGCCTGCAAGGCCAGCAGTTGCCAGCCCTCAAGGCTGTGGCCGAGCCGGCTGAACAGGCCCCCGCCAAAGGCGGCGCCAGCGCTGATCGCCAGGGCCGCTTGAGCGGGCACCTGACCGCTGCGCCAATGGGTCAAGCTGCCCGCCATGGTGGTCGGAACAATCGCCAGGGTGCTGGTGGCTAGGGCCTGATGGGGCGGCAGGCCAATCCAGAGCAGCAGGGGAGAGAAGACCAGGCCTCCACCAATTCCCAGCAGGCCTGAGAGCAAGCCGGCCAAGATGCCTAGAGGCAACAGAGGCAGCAGCTCCCAGCCCATGGCGCATGCCGCACGTCTCACCCGCATCCTGCCAGCTCCATGAGGTGGCGTTGGATCCCACCACTCACGGCCGATGCCGGCCTGCAGATGGCGATCGACCGTTGGATGCTGCAACAGCAGTGCGCCGGTCAGGGCGATCCGATGCTGCGGCTCTACCAGTGGAGTCGGCCGACCCTTTCATTGGGACGACACCAACGCCAGATCGATCCCCGCTGGATCGCCCTGGCTGAGCAGGGCCGTTTGCACCTGGTGCGGCGTCCCAGCGGCGGTCGGGCTGTTCTGCATGCCGGAGAACTCACCTATGCCCTGGCCTGCCGGCCGGCCACGACCCATCGCCTGACGGCCTATGCCGAGGCCTGTCAGTGGCTGCAGGTGGCCTTCGCCGCCCTGGGCGTTCCCCTGGAGTTCGGCTCGGTGAAGGCTGCGGAGGCGGCCCAGCGGGGCAACTGTTTTGCCAGCGGCACGGCTGCAGATCTCGTGCAGGCCAATGGCGCCAAACGGATCGGTAGTGCCCAGCTCTGGAGTGGGGCCTGCCTGCTGCAGCACGGCAGTGTCCTGCTCTCTCCACCCCAGGACCTCTGGCGGGAGGTCTTCAACTCTCCAGCGCCAAACCTGGAGCCTCTACCGCAAGCGGCCGTGATGGCGCAGCTCCAGCGGGCGGCTCAGGATCACCTGTGTGGCGGTGCGCTCCAGACCGTGGCCCTCAGCGCCAGGGAGTGGCAACAGATCCAGCTGTTGGAGGACCCGGCTCCCCTGGGCTGAACCCTTCAACCCTCAGGGTTGCTTTCGATGGTTCGTGCCATGGGCGCCAGCATCATCCCCAGGGGGTAGACCCCTTGGCGGCGGGCGGCCTCCAGGATCGTTAGAGGCAGCCGCACGCCGAGTTCCTTCAGGACCCGCTCCGCCAGTTCCGGTCGCTCCAAGGTGCCCGTGGGTAGGCCCGCTGGACCGAGCACCAGCAGCCGATTCACCTCCGGCTGGTCGAGCTGCAGGATCGCCTGCCAGAGCGGTGCCCCATCGCCGATGCTCGGGAGTTGATCGAGGGGTTGCAGGTGCTCGCCAACGCTGTCCTCATCCCAGCGCTGCACCGGCAGGCTCTGCAGGGGGGCATCGGTGATGAACCCCTTCCAGCGGCCTTGGTCACAGACCAGTAGCCAGTCCGCCAGACCCTTCTCGTCGCTGACCCGCAGGCGGCTGAGTTCCCGCAGTTTCGTGTTGGCCTCGAGCACGCGGTAGCGCCTCTGGGCCGCGTCCTTGACCTGCAGCCTGCGCAGCACGCCCTGCAGCGCCAGCATCTGCGATTGGTTGCGGGCGGCGCCCAGGCCAAACCAGCCCAGCAGCATCAACCAAATCCCCGCTACCCCGGCCCCCCGCAGCAGCAGGAAGGCCCCCAGGCCGATGGCGCTGAAGGCCAGCACCTTGCCGCTGGCGGTGGCCACCTGGATTCCCTTGCGCTGGCTTCCGGTGAACTGCCAGACCAGGGCCTTGAGAATCAGGCCGCCATCGAGCGGGAGTCCCGGCAGCAGGTTGAACAGGGCCAGGATCAGATTCAGCCCGCCCAGCTCACTGACCATGGCTCCGAGCAGGGGCGAGGCATGGCTGGCGCTGTGGCTGCCAAGCAGCAGCAGTGCGGAGAGCACCAGGCTCACCAGGGGGCCAGCGGCCGCCACCCAGAAGGAGCCCATGGCGGTTGGGCACTCCCGCTCCACGCTGGCCACCCCGCCCAGCAGGAACAGGGTGATGCTGCGGACCTTGACCCCCTGACTGAGGGCCACCAGGGAGTGCCCCAACTCATGCAGCAGCACTGAGAGGAACAGCAACAGGGCGGTGAGCAGGCCAATCAGCCAGAGCCAGGCCTCCTGGGTTTGCGCGGCGAATTGCTGGCTGTACTGCTGTTGGAAGGCCACCGTGGCCAGGGCCAAGATCAGAAACCAGCTGGGGTGAATGCGTAGGGGGATGCCCCGAATCCGCAGTAGCTGCCAGCCTTCCCCCACACGTCCTCATCCGTTGCCCCGATCCTAGAAAGGTTGGGCTTCCTGGGGCCACGGCATGACGGCGCGTCCAACTTCCCCCATTGGCCCCCAGCCATGGCTGAAGGTCTGTGGACTGCGCCATCCCGAGCAGGCCAGTGCCGTGGCCGCCCTGGACGTCGATGCGATCGGGGTGATCGGTGTTGAGGCCTCCCCCCGCTGGTTGTCCCCTGGGGCCCGGCCGGCGCTGTTTGCGGCGATGCGCCAGGCCTCAAGCCGCTGTCTTGGCGTCCTCGTGGTGGCCGATCCCAGTGATGGGGAACTGTCCCAGTTGGGTGCGGCCGGTGGCCATCAGGTGCTGCAACTCCATGGCCAGGAAACGCCAGAGCGCTGCCGGCAACTGCGGCAGGCCCTCGGCCCGGATCTCTTGTTGTGGAAGGCGCTGAGAATTCGCCAGCCCGAGGATCTGCAGCGGGCGGCCGACTACGGCGCGGTCGTCGACGCTCTGCTGCTGGATGCCTGGGTGCCCGATCAGCTCGGCGGCACGGGCCACCGCATCCCGATCGATTGGCTCAGTGGTTTTTGCTCCCCTCTGCCCTGGTGGCTCGCTGGCGGCTTGAATCCCGATCGGGTCGCCCCGGCCCTACGGGCCCTGCAGCACCGGCCCCCCTCTGGATTGGATGTCTCCAGCGGGGTGGAGCGGGCTCCGGGCGATAAGGATCTCGCCAAAGTGCAGCAGCTGGTGGCCGCCTTGGCTCCCTTTCGCCAGGATTTGAGCAGCTAATCCTTGGCCATGGCTGCTCTGCGCTCTGCCCCTGTGCTCCTGGGCTTGGCCCTTGCGCTGTCCCCAGCCCTGCGCGCCCAGGACCTGGTCGGTTGCCGCCTGGTGGGCGCGAGCCTGCAGTGCATCCCCGGCGTCACGGAAAGTGCCCAGCAGCAGATCAGCACCTTCCGCGATCAGATCTCTGCGGATCTGGAGTTGGAGGGTGCGATCGAGCAGCAGATTGATGGCCTGCGTTCACTCGTGATTGCTGGTCAGGCCATTCAGGGTGGGCTGCTCCAGGCCACGGTCGAGGCCGACGCCAATGCCGCCCTGGCGAACTCCCAGTACCACTGGTACCGGAAGGATCCCTCGGCGCGCACCTGGCTCTTGATTGAAACGGCCCAGGGCACCAGCTATGTCCCGGCACCGGTGGATGTCGGCCAGAACCTCATGGTGGTGGCGGTCGTCAACCAAAACGGTCAGGTCAAACGCATCGCCTCAGCCCCTGTCGGGCCGGTGCTGGCGCCTTAGCCCAGCATCGACTCCTGCTGCTTCACCAGTTCGAAGAACTCAGCCTTGAGGCTGGAGTCGTGGCGGAAGTCACCGCGGACAACGGAGTTCACCATGCTGGTTTGGGGCTCCTTCACCCCGCGCCACTTCATGCAGTAGTGCTGCGCTTTGACCAGGATGGCCAGGCCCTGGGGTTCGCAGAGACGCTCGATCTCATCGGCCAGGATCATCACCGCCTCTTCCTGGATGTGGGGACGGGAGAAGACCCAGTCGGCCACGCGCGAGAACTTGGAGAGACCAATCACCCGTTCGCCGGGCTTGATCCCAATCCAGCAGTTGCCCAGGATCGGCACCAGGTGGTGGGAGCAAGCCGAGCGCACCGTGATCGGGCCCACGGTGTAGATCTCGTCGAGCTTTTTGACGTTGGGGAAGCTCGCGATCTTCGGCTGGGGATGGAAGCGACCCTTGAAGACCTCATGGAGGTACATCCGGGCGACACGCTCGGCGGTCTCCTCGGTGTTGTGGTCGTTGTCGATATCGATCACCAAGCTGCGCAGCAGCTCGCGAACCTTTCCGGCAACCTCGATTTCCAGTTGATCGAGTTCGCCGTCCTTGAGGTGTTCGGCGATGTTGTCGTTCGCCAGGAAGGGCACGCCGGCGGACTCGAGGCGTTCACGGATGCGGCGGCTCACGGGAGCCAACTGGCCGGGAATGCTCGAGGACAGGGTTGAAGTCATGAACGGGTCCCGAGATGCGTTCAAAGAACGCCCGCTGCGGGCATAAGGGTTAGATCCTCCACAACATTGGAGGAAGGTTGCTGAGCCAAAGACAGCAGTGTCTCGGCCACGCGCTCTGGAGTGAGCATGGCACGGCGGTCGAAGGAACTGTGGACGGTCTCGCTGTCCCAGAGGGGGGTATTAACCGCACCCAAGGTGAGCGTCGATACACGGATTCCGTGCTGGCGCTCCTCTTCCGCTAAGCAGCGACTAAAGGAGGCCAAGGCGGCCTTGGTGGTGCAATAGGCCCCCCATTCCGGAAAGGCATTGCGGGCCGCATGGCTGCTGACGTTGATGATCAAACCCTGGGTCTGGCGCAGGGCCGGCAGGACCGCCTGGCAGGTTTGAACAACGCTGGTGAGGTTGAGCTGCAGCAACCATTGCCATTGCTCCAGGGGCATCTCCGCTAGGGCCCCCGTGTAGGCCGCTCCGGCGTTGTTGATCAGCACCGTTGGAACCAGTCCCCGGGAGAGCAGGTTCTCCAGGGCAGGGGCGATGGCTTGTGGATCGGAGAGATCCACAGCGATCGTTTCCACCCGGCAGCGCTCACTGCGCAGCTCCTGGGCCAGCTGCTCAAGATCGGCTTGGGAGCGGGCCAAGAGCAGCAGCTGATAGCCGGCTTGGGAAAAAGCCCTTGCTGCGGCTGCTCCGATCCCCCTGGAGGCACCAGTGATGAGGGCAACGGGCGCTGAAGCGGAGACAGGGGAACTCAACGGCGGGGGCGGGCCGCAAGGACCCCGATCAAACCAACGAAAACCTTACGAGCTCAGGCTTGCGTCCTGGGCGCCGGATTCCAGGAAGCGACCCATCCGGCGGAACTTGGCGTAGCGCTGATCCACCAGTTGCTCCTCGCTGAGGGCCTGCAGGCCCGCGAGTTGCTGCAGAAGAGCCGCCTTCAAATTCTCTGCCGCCTGACGCGGGGCCCAGTGGTTGCCGCCCGAAGGCTCGGCAATGATTTCATCGATGATCCCCAGCTTCAGCAGATCGGGCGCGGTGATCTTCAACGCCTCAGCGGCCACCGGAGCTTTACCCGCATCGCGCCAGAGGATGGAGGCGCAGGCCTCGGGGCTGGCCACCGTGTAGACGCTGTGCTGGAACATCAGCAGCCGGTCCGCCACGCCGATGCCCAGCGCACCACCTGAGCCCCCCTCACCGATCACCGTGGCCAGGATCGGAACGCGCAGCTTGAACATCTCGCGCAGGTTCACGGCGATGGCCTCGCCCTGGCCCTGCTCCTCCGCCAGCAGTCCGGCGTAGGCGCCGGGGGTGTCGATGAAGCTGAGGATCGGCAGGCGGAAGCGATCGGCGTGCTCCATCAGGCGCATCGCCTTGCGGTAGCCCCCAGGTGAGGCCATGCCGAAGTTGCGAGCCACGTTTTCCTTCGTGTCCCGTCCCTTCTGGTGGCCCAAGAGGACGACGCCTTGATCGCCAATGCGTCCGACGCCGCCCACGAGGGCTTGGTCATCGCTGCCGCGCCGGTCCCCGTGCAGTTCGATGAATTCATCGGTCAGCACCTGGATGTAATCGAAGGTGCTGGGGCGTTGGGGGTGGCGCGCAACCTGAATCTTTTGGGCGGGACTCAGGTTGCTGAAGATCTCTTCCCGCCTGCGGGCCGCCAGGGTCTCCAGTTGGAGCAACTGCTGGCTGACGTCGACTTCAGAGTCTTTGGCGAGCTGCCGGATTTGGTCGATCTGCTCCTCCAACTCCACCAGGGGCTTCTCGAAGTCGAGCAGGGGACGACGGGCCATGGCAGCGGGTGTAAGGGGCAGGGGGGCGAGCGTTGAACCGGGAGGCCTTAAGCAGCGGCCAGTTCAAGGTCGGGGTTGCCGGAGCTTGCTGGGGCTTGGTTCAGGCCGATGGCCCGGAACCCGTGCCGCAGGGAGGCTTCACCAATGAGCTCCATGTTGGCGATGGAGATGCGGTTGCGGCCCCAGCTGAAGTTGGTGTGGATACCCTCGAATTCCAGCAGCATCGCCTCTGCAAAGCAAGCGAACAACTGGCGTTTGGGGTTTTCCATCTCCACAACTTCCATCATCTGCCAGCTGATGTCCTGCCAGAACTCGACGATGCCGCCCTTGAGGACATGGACCCCTTCACCGGCCACCTTGGCGTCGAGATTCTTGGGGTAGCCGCCGTCAATCATCAGACAGGGCTTGCGCAGGCTGCCGTGGTCGATGGTCAGGGTCTGGGGAAGGCTGGCCACCCACACCACCACATCGGCTTCGGGGAGTGCCTCCTCCAGGGTCAGGATCCGGCCACCGCCGAGGGATTCCTGCAGATCCAGCAGCCGCTGCTGCTGCCGAGCGACCAGGAGCAGTTCACCCACGCCTGTTTTTTGGCTGAGCCAGCGGCAGACCGCGCTGCCGATGTCACCGGTGGCGCCGACCACGGCGACTTTGGCCTGACTCAGGTCGATGCCCAGCAGAGGGGCATTGGTCTCGACCTGTTGGCAGATCACCCAGGCCGTGTGGGTGTTGCCTGTTGTGAAACGCTCCCACTCGAGGGTGGTGTTGCGGATCTGCTGGAACTTCGAGAGGTCGTAGTTCTCGAAAATGATCGAGGTGAAACCGCCCAGGGCTGTGACGTTGATCCCGTTCTTCTGCGCCAATTCCATGGCGTTTTGAACCTTGCGGGTCGCGGTCTTGAAGCGGCTCAGCATCTCCGGCACGAAGCAGGAGTCGATGTAGGTCCCTTGGATGGTGGCCCCGGTTTTGCTGGTGACCTCGAAGGTCTCCAGCAGCTGAGGTGGAGCCGAGCACCAGGAGAGGAGGTCCGCTTCGGCCATCTCCTCTAGCCCCAGGTCGCGGGCCTTTTCCTGGGCCTGCGCAAAGCTGCTGGAGTGACCGATCAGACCAAACATTCGCGGGGGCTCTCCTGGTTACACACCGGCCGAGAAGACACCTGATTAAAGGGCAGCGTCGACTCGTTCAGGCTGATCGCTTCAGCCGATCAGAGCGGCGGCCGCCATGCGGGCGATTTCGCGGGTGGTGAAACCGATCTCGGTCAGAGCTTCCTGGTAGGCGATCAGGAAATCCTCGATCAGATCTTCCTTGTCCATCTGCAGAACAGCGGCGTCACCGGCCACCTGATCGAGCATGCGGCGGATCAGGGGGAGGTTCTCGCGGTTGGCCTCTTCGAGCTCCTCACGGCAGCTCTCCAGGTTGGCCTTGAGCCAGACCTCGCCGTAGTTGAGGTGGGTGTACTCGTCCTTCACCACGCCCTCGGTGATCTTGCGGGCGAAGGGATCGGCGACCGGGATATAGATGTGATACGCCGAGATGGCGAAGGCTTCGATCAGCAGGGCCTGGATCAGCAGACAGGTCGGAACCTTGCCCTCTTTCAGGGCTTTTTGGAAGTTGCCGTGCAGGGGGGCGAAGAATTCCTTGGCGAACGCCATGTCGGCGGTCACACCCAGGTTGTTGGCACAGGCGGTGAAGCCCTTCATGTGCTTCAGCTCCATGCGAGCCAACTTGGTCAGTTCGCCGGCCTGCTCGGGCAGCAGCGTGCCGATGGACATGTAGTTGTCGTGGGCTTCCTGCTCGCCCTCGATCACGATCGCGTTGATCCGGCTGTAGGCGTCCTTGTAGTTCGCGCAGGTGAAATCGGGAAGCGCAGTCGCGCCCGCCGTAGGCAGATCAGTGGCTTCGAGGGTCGCCATGGCTACCGAGAACACGTTGCAATGGGGTTGACTGTAACCATCTCCACAAGCCTCAGATGGGGTTTGGCAGCTTTTGCCAACTTCCCGTCGCCCGCTGACCCCGATTCCTCAGTGCTGGCCGAGCTTCGGTTTGGGCTCCCTGGGGGGCCAGTCGCTGCCCAGGAGACTGCCGAAGAGCGCGCTCCAGCCCTGGACCAACCGCTGCTGGAGCGCCTCGCCTTGGGCCCCATCGGCCTGGCTGGGATCGCCAATGACGCCACTGCTGCTGAGGTCCTGGGTCAGCCAGGCATTCGGCACGGCCCCCTCCAGGCTCCATCCCTGGGGCGGTTGCTGGGCCCCCAGTCC
>NZ_JAFMKL010000144.1:0-3557 GCF_017852955.1 Vulcanococcus sp. DEBay_Sum22DG08_74 | reverse complement strand
GGAACCATCGGCGCCGGCATCCTGCGGATCCCAGGACTGGTGGCGGAGCAACTGCCCTCGCAGCCCTGGATTCTCTGGATCTGGGTCCTGGGAGCCTCCTACGCCCTGCTCGGTGCCATCTGTGTGGCGGAACTGGCAGCAGCCATGCCCAAGGCGGGGGGCTGGTACGTCTACGCCGAAGCCGCCTTTGGGCGTCGTGCGGGATTTCTAGTGGGCTGGAGCGACTGGATCGCCCACTGCATTGGCTTGGCCTGGGTCGTCACCACCCTGGGTGATTACCTCTCGCCTCTGGTGCCAATGAGCAGCGCCTGGATCGCCGTCGGGATCCTGGGGCTGTTCACACTGATCCAGTGGCCAGGGGTGCGCTCCGGTGGCACCAGCCAAGAGTTTCTCAGCCTGATTAAGGCTCTGATCTTTGCGGCCTTGGTGGTGGCTTGTTTCGCGCTGCCCCTTCCCAATCGGGTGGAAGCACCAGCCAGCTTCATCCCACCCGATCTGAACCTGTTCGTGCCGGTGGTGCTGGCCCTGCAGGCCGTGATCACCACCTACGACGGTTGGGCTTGCCCGATTTATTTCGCTGAAGAATTCGCCAGACCCAGCCGGGACATCCCGCGCTCGCTGATTGGAGGTGTCCTTGCGGTGGCTGGCCTCTATCTGTTGATCAACGCAGCACTGCTGCATGTGCTGCCCATCCCGGTCCTGGCGGAATCAAGCCTGCCCGCCGCCACAGCTGCCGAACGGTTGGTGGGCCCCCAGGGCGGAGCGGTGATCACCGCCGTTGCCTTGGTGTCTCTCCTGGGTGTGACCAACACCGTGGCGATGGCCGCTCCACGCATCCTCTTTGGCCTCGGACGCGATGGATTGATGCCTGCCTTCACCGCCGAGGTGAATGCCGGTGGAACCCCGGTGAACGCCCTGCTGATCACCTCCCTCTGCAGCACGTTGCTGGTGGTCAGTGGTTCGTTTGAAAGCCTGCTGGGGATGGGAGCCTTCCTCTACGTGGGACTACCCCTGTGCGGATTCATCACCCTGATGGTCCTGCGGCAACGCCAGCCAGAGCTGGATCGGCCGTTCCGCTGCTGGGCCTATCCCCTGACGCCGATTCTGGTGGGGACGGTGTCGCTGGCCTTTTTGCTGGCAGCCCTCTGGAGCGATTCCGTCAACAGCCTCTGGGCCCTGGCCCTAGTCGCCGCTGGAGGCCTGGCCTCAGAAGCCAGCCAACGGCTCAGGGCTGCTGCATGAGTGTCCAGGCCTGACGCAAGCTCGAGGCATCGCCCAAGTTGCCGGGGAAGGTGATGACCGGCAGACCCTCTGGGGTCAGCACGAGCGACAAGCCAGCAAACAGTTGTCCCTGCAGCTCAACCCAAGGGGCCTTCAGGCCGGACTCCAGCAGGGTGTGCGTTGTGATCCCCCCTTTGCTGATCACGTAACCGAGTTGCGGGGCCAGGGCTCCGGCTAAGCGCGCCATCAGCTGTGCCAACTCCACACCAAGCTCCCGGCGTTCCGCAGGACTAGAGCAATGGAGCTCACCGCGGCTCGTGAAGACAACGGGGGTATGGCCCTCGCTGATGACCGTTTCGATCTGCTGCCGCCAGGACTGCTCAAGGCTGGCGAGAAGGCGGTGCCGTTCTGGCCCAAACACCACACGCGCCACCTTGCGGACATCGAGCTCGATGCCGATGCAAGCGGGCTCAGCCAGCAGTGTCGTCAGTTGAGCATCAGCCAAGGGCACATGGGAGCCCACCAGCACCAAGCCAGGCAGAGCGGGACCGCGCCTAAGCCCGGCCAAGCCAGAGGCGTCAAGCGGCTGGGGTGGCAGCGGCACAAGCCCATTGATCAAGCTGGCGGCGGACTGCAGGGCGAAACGCTGACCCTGACGCTCGCAGGCCCAGATGGCCTCGCCCAGGGCCGTCAACTGCTCCGGCCGCTCCGCATCGACACAGGCGATCGAGGCCGGAGGCAAGGCGGCGAGCCGTTCCCTCAGGGCCTCAGGAGCAGCCTCCAAGTCGGAGCAGCTGATTTGCCGAACCGAGGCGGCCAGGGTCTGTCCGGCGGTTTTCTCCTCCACCCAAGCCGGCAAAAAGCTGCTGGAAAATCCGAACAGGCGATCCTGCGCAAAGGCTGTGGCATGGACCGGTTCTCCATGCAGCAAATGCATCCCCTCCTTGGTGGTCCGACCCCCAGGCAAAAACGCCGGCACCAGCAACGTGGAAGCAAAGGGGCCCAGCTCCTGGTCAATGACCTCCAGCTCCAGCGGAAAGTGACCGCGCAGGGTGGAGTCGCCGCGGCTGACGATCAGCCAGCGATCCATCAATCCAGCGGCCTGCGCTTCGGCCAGGGCAGGCTTCAGGGCATGGCAAATCCTGCGGACCCGCTGCTCGGCGGCCTGGGGGTCGAGCGCGCGCGTGTTCGCGAGCAGAAACAGCAGCGGTGAGGGGTGGAGCAGGGCTTGGCGCAGGCTGCCCGGGTCCCAACGCAGCAGCAAAGGACAACTGTGCACCGTCTGCGATCCAGTCGGATCGTCATCAAGCACCAGGACCTTGATCCGCTCAGCCATGGCACCATCGTGCCGTGATCACCCCTGAACACCGCGAACTCCAGGATCTGGTGCGCCAATGGCACCAGCAGGCCCTGCCGTGGACGCCGGCGGGCGCAGGCACAAGGCTGCATTGGGGAGCAGCACTGGAGCAACCGCAAACCCTCAGCACAGCGAAGCTCAATCGGCTGGTGCATCACTCCAGCGGTGACTTCACGGTGACTGTTGAAGCCGGCCTGCCCTTAAGCGATCTGCAGGCGGCTCTGGCGGAAACCAAGCAATGGCTGGCGGTGGACTGGCCCTGGGGCAGTGGGGCTGGTGGAACCCAGAGCGGAACGATCGGAGGTCTCATTGCCCGCGGGATGGCCGGTGGATTGAGGCAGCGCTATCTGGGGATCCGCGATCAAGTGATTGGCCTGGAGGTGATGCGGGCTGATGGAACCCAGGCCAGGGCCGGAGGCCAAGTCGTGAAAAACGTGGCTGGCTACGACCTCATGCGGCTGTTCTGCGGCAGCTGGGGCAGCCTTGGACTGATCACCCAAGTCACCCTGCGCACCTTCCCCCAGCAGCCCCATCGCGCTGGACTGCTGTTCACGGGGGAGCTGGAAGCGCTGGAATCCATGCGTCAGGCCTGCCTACGGGCGGACCTGATGCCCCAACGCCTGGATTGGTGGACGACAGAAGGGATGCCCTGCCTGCTGCTGGGGCTCGTCAGCATCAGCCGAAGCGCTGTGGATGCCCAACTGCAGGAGCTGAGCAGCTACGCCCAGACACTCGGCCTGGAGGCAAACGGTCTCAACGCCGATGAGCTCCAGGAGCTCGAGGCCCAAGGGCGTTATGCAGGAGCTGAACTCGACAAGGGGCGCTGGTTGATGCGCATCGGACTTCCCCCCGCTCGAGCCCACACCTTGATGGGCGAAGCCTGCTTGCACGGCATCCGACTCAACCTGGCCGCCGGGATCGGCCAAGGCCTGGGCTGGGCCAATCCTGAGGATCTGCCAGCCCACAGGATCAGCAGCCT
>NZ_JAFMKL010000143.1:0-3590 GCF_017852955.1 Vulcanococcus sp. DEBay_Sum22DG08_74 | reverse complement strand
GCCTGGAGAGGTGGCTGAGTGGTCGAAAGCGAACGACTCGAAATCGTTTGAAGGGCAACCTTCCGTGGGTTCGAATCCCACCCTCTCCGTTGTTATGGATCAGCTGTGGAAGACCAGGACCAGCCCTTGGCTGACCTGGTGAAATTCCCGTTCTTCGCGGCTCAGATCGAGTCCGACCTGGAGACCCTCCTTGAGGGCGTTGTCATAGGGGGGTGGTGTCGGTGCCTGGCCGGCGGTCCAGAGGGCGGCGATTCCCACCGAGGTGGCGTGCCAGCTAAAGCAATCGGTGTTGCCAATGGAGGGAGCCTTCAGCTCGTCTTCCAGCAGCTCGCGGATGGCCATGGCTCAGGAACAGTCCTCTCAGCATTCAGAGTTCGCCGTTCGCCGGCAATCAGCTGAGAGGTTTCGTGACCTGACGGGCAATCAAACTTCAAGGGAACGCCCTTAGGCTTCGGCCCATGCTTGCTGGAATTGGGCCGATCGCCCTGGTGCACGAGTGGTTCACCCCCCGGTCGGTGGGCGGCTCTGAACTGGTGGTGCAGGAGCTCGATGCCCTGCTGCAGCAGCCCCAACTGTTTGCCCTGGTGGATGGGGAGAGTCGTCGCCGCGGCAGTTGGCTCGCCGGTCGCTCGATCACCAGCTCCTTTGTGCAGCGCCTGCCCTTTGGGGTCAGTCACGTTCAGCAGTACCTGCCGCTGCTGCCGATGGCGATTGAGCAGCTCGATCTGACGGGTTACCCCCTGGTGCTCAGCAGCAGCCATCTGGTGGCCAAGGGTGTGCTGACCGGTCCGGATCAGTGCCATCTGAGCTATGTCCATACCCCCGTGCGCTACGCCTGGGATCAGATGCACGCCTACCTGCGCCAGTCCGCCCTGGCCCGGCGTGGTCTGGGGCCCTTGATTCGCGCGCAGCTGCATCAACTGCGTCAGTGGGATGTCCTGAG
This sequence comes from Vulcanococcus sp. DEBay_Sum22DG08_74, assembly GCF_017852955.1. Lineage (NCBI taxonomy): Bacteria > Bacillati > Cyanobacteriota > Cyanophyceae > Synechococcales > Synechococcaceae > Vulcanococcus > Vulcanococcus sp. DEBay_Sum22DG08_74. The sequence goes on along the minus strand of NZ_JAFMKL010000143.1, from coordinate 2,647 downwards.
CGGCCAGCGCCCGGATCAGCTGCTGGCGAACTCCCGCTTTACGGCCTCGCGCATCCGCCGCTACTGGGGCCGCGAGTCCACCGTGGTGCACCCCCCGGTGGAGGTCGATCGTTTCCGTTGGGATCAACCCCGCGATGACGTCTACCTCTGCCTGTGCCGGCTGGTTCCCTACAAGCGTGTGGATCTGGTGGTCGAGGCCTTCAACCGCACGGGCCTGCCCTTGGTGGTGATCGGTGATGGGCCCGAGCGCGCGCGCCTGCAGGCCATGGCCGGTCCCAATGTTCGGCTGCTGGGTCGCCTTCCCCAGGACGACGTCAACGCTTGGTTGAGCCGTTGCCGCGCCTACGTCTACGCCGGCCTCGAGGACTTCGGCATCGCTCCGGTGGAGGCGATGGCGGCTGGGGCGCCGGTGATTGCCTTGGGGCAGGGCGGCCTATTGGATACGGTCCGCTGCATCCAACGCGGGGACAGCCAGCCCACGGGCCTGCTCTTCCCGGACCAGCAGGTGACCTCGCTCGTGGCGGCCCTGGAGACCTTTGAGCAGCGGCGGCTCTGGCAGCAACTCCCCGCTGAACGGCTCAGGCGCTGGGCGGAGGGCTTCAGCCCCCTGCGTTTCCGTGCGCGGATGGAGGCGGTGATTGAGCAGAGCTGGAACCGCCATCAACGGACGCGGCAGGAACGCAGCCGAGCCCTGCCTGTGCCTATGGCTTGAGTGACCGCGGCGGGGTGTCGCTGCGAACACTCGACTTCTTTAATGACAGCTGGAAGCTGCTCAATCACTGCGCCGTTTGTCCGCCGTTGACTCGATTCCCGCTGAATCCACGGCCAGCTCTTGGCTGAGGGCTCAGTCCAAGCGCGGACGCATCCTCAAGCGTGTCGGTGACATCAGCTTTTCGCTGTTGGTCTTGATCCTGGGTTCGCCGCTGCTGTTGCTGTTGGCCCTGCTGGTCAAGCTCAGCTCCAAGGGATCGGTCTTCTATTGCCAGCGCCGCATTGGCCGCGGCTACAAGGGGTTTGGCTGCCTGAAGTTCCGCACGATGCGCAAGGACGCCGATCGCGTCTTGGCCTCGGTCCTGGCTTCTGATCCGGTGCTGCGGGCTGAATTTGAGCGGGATTTCAAGCTCAAGAACGATCCCCGGATCACGCCCATCGGCCGTTTCCTGCGTCGCTCCAGCCTCGATGAGCTGCCGCAGTTCATCAATGTGCTCAAGGGCGAGATGAGCGTGGTGGGCCCCAGACCGATCGTTTGGGATGAGCTGGAGCGCTACGGCCGCACGATGGATGAGGTGCTGGCGGTCCGCCCGGGCCTGACCGGCCTCTGGCAGGTCTCCGGCCGCAACAACCTGCCCTACGAAACCCGGGTCAAGCTCGATCTCTTCTACGCCCGCAACCGCAATTTCTGGCTCGACCTGGGCATCGTGCTGCGCACGATTGGGGTGGTGCTTCTACCGATGGACCGCGGCGCCTACTAACAGCGCTGCCGCTAACCACAGGACCTCAAGCCGGCGGCTCAGGCCCAGGAGCCGCTCCACATCACTGGCCTCGGGGGCCGGAGCTCCCGCTGCCAGCAGCGGTTTCTGGGTCTCCCGCTCCCCGTAGCGATTGACCCCGCCCAGTTGAACGTCCAGGCAGTGGGCATAGATCGCCTGGGAGACCCCGGCATTGGGGGAGGGATCGGGCTGACCTTCCTGCAACGCCAGCTGGGCGAGGGGCAGGGTCCGTCTGGCGGTGCGTCCTTGGACCAGCGGCAAGCTCAGGGCCACGAGCCGGCAGGGCAGCCAGACCAGCAGGTCATCGAGCTTGGCGCCGGCGGTGCCCAGCCAGCGCAGGCTCCCGCGGCGGTAGCCGAGCATCGAATCGAGGGTGCTGGCGGCTTTGAACCCCCAGGCCAACGCCAAAGGGCCAGGCCCCCCGTACGGCCAAAGGGCGGCCCCGATCACCATCCAGAACAGCGGCGCGAACAGCCCATCAACGGCGTTTTCGCTGGCGGTCTCCGCGGCGGCCCGCAGGATCTCCTGGCGGCTTAACTCCGTCGTGTCTCGCCCAACGATCCAACCCAAGGCCGTTCGCGCTGGCCCGAGTTCCGTGGACGTTGTGAGCGCTGCCAGGACGGCCTGCACCGCCTGCTCCAGGCTGCGGCCGGCCAGGGCGCTGGCGAGCGCGATCAGCAGCAGCGGCCAGGTCCAGGGTCGCGTGTGGCAGATCTGCTCGAGCCACCAGCCGGCGCCGCCGCTGCCGAGCACCAACAGCAGGGTGATGCCACAGCCCGCCAGCCGCAGGCGTCTCGGGGATCCTTCGGCCCAGCTCTCCGCCAGCTGGCGCAGCCGGCTGATCCACCAGCCCATCACCACAACCGGGTGCAGGCACCAGCGCGGATCCCCCACCAGCCGGTCGAGGCCGGCCGCGGCGAGGACCAATAAAAAAGGGTGGATCCCCGCGAAGGAATCCACCCCTGAAGCGAGCAGCGTCATGGCTGCAGAGCGGCCTGAATCAGGCGGACTTCAGCCAGGAGAACATCGAGCGCAGGCCTTTGCCCACGTTCTCGATCGGGTGCTGGCTGTCGCGGTCGCGGATCTTCTGCATCTCAGGCTTACCGGCTTCGCATTCGGCCACGAAGTTGCGGGCGAAGGTGCCGTCCTGGATGTCG
>NZ_JAFMKL010000035.1:0-15713 GCF_017852955.1 Vulcanococcus sp. DEBay_Sum22DG08_74 | reverse complement strand
CAGGCCCTGCCCCAGCTGGGCCAGAGCCAGAAGCGCGTGGAGCAGTTCCTGCCGGTGGGACGCCCGCGGCTCTACTTCGCCTCCGCTCCCGCTCCCTACGCGATTGCCCCCTCCCAGGTGCGGGAGTTCGACTACCCCGAGGGCGATCTCAACGTCTATTCCCACTACGACGGCCAGGCGGGGGTGCCAATTCATGGGCCCCTGGATCGCCTGATGGCGGCGATCTACCTGAATGAGGTGCGGCTGCTCTTCACCGGCTCCCTGACCCCCTCCTCCCGCCTGCTGGTGCGCCGGCAGGTGAACGAGCGTCTGCAGGCCCTGGCTCCGTTCCTGCGTTTTGAGAGCAAGCCCTATCTGGTGACGGCCCGCGTCGAGGACGACCCCGATTACCGCCCTGAGCACCACCAGTACTGGATGCTCGACGGCTTCACCGAGAGCCGCAGCTACCCCTATTCAGACGCCAACCCCGATGGCATTCGCTACTTCCGCAATCCCGTTAAGGCGGTGGTCAATGCCTACAACGGCGATGTCTGGCTCTATGTGAACGATCCGAACGACCCGGTGCTGCGGACCTGGCAGAAGGTCTTCCCGGATCTCTTCCGTCCCCTCTCAGCGATGCCCAAGGCCTTGCTGGCCCACATCCAGGTCCCCAAGAGTCAGTTCAACATCCAGGCCGAGCGCCTGCTGCGCTACCACGTCACCGACGTGCGCACCTTCTACAACGGTGATGACGTCTGGGCCCTGCCGCTGGAGATCTACGGCGATGCCTCGGCTCCCGTCCGTCCGTATCACGTGACGATGCAGCTGCCCGGTGAGCAGCGTCCTGAGTTTGTGCTGCTGCTGCCCTTCACGCCTCTGAAGCGCCCAAACATGGTGGGCTGGCTAGCTGCCCGCAACGACACCCCCAATTACGGCGAGCTCTTTTTGGTGCGCTTCCCTCAGCAGCGTCTGCTTCTGGGACCTCAGCAGATCTCGGCCCTGATCGAGCAGGACCCGGCCATCAGCTATCAATTTGGCCTCTGGAATCGCGTCGGCTCCCGCCTGCTGCGGGGCAATTTGTTGGCGATGCCCGTTGGCCAGGGCTTGCTCTATGTCGAGCCGATCTATCTGCAGAGCAACAACAACGCCCTGCCCACCCTGGTGCGTGTTGTGGTCACCGACGGGCGACGCTTTGTGATGGAGCCCACCTTTGATGAGGCCCTGGCGCGCCTGGTGTCGGTCCAACCCAATGGGGCCATGCGCGCCTTGACCCTGCCCCAGCCGGTCCTTCCCTAATTCGAGGACAAAAAAAGGGGCCCCGAAGGGCCCCGGTCATTCAGTGCGACGCCTGAATCAGGCGGCCACAGCGGACTTGGGGTCCAGTTCGCCCTTGGCGTAGAGGCCGGCGTAGTAGTTGATGTCGCGCTGCTTGATCTTGCTGGCGTTGCCGGCACACCAGAACTGCTGGTAGCGATCGAGGCAGACCTGCTTCATGTAGGCCCGGGCAGGCTTGTTGAAGTGGCGGGGGTCGAAGTTGGCGGGATCCTTCATCGCGGCTTCACGCACAGCGGCGGTGAAGGCCAGGCGGTTGTCGGTGTCGATGTTGACCTTGCGGACACCGTTGCGGATGCCTTCCTGGATTTCCTCGACGGGCACGCCGTAGGTCTCGGGGATGGCGCCACCGAACTTGTTGATCATCTCCAGCCATTCCTGGGGCACGGAGGAGGAGCCGTGCATCACCAGGTGGGTGTTGGGGATGGCCTTGTGGATCTCAGCGATGCGGCTGATGGCCAGCACTTCGCCGGTGGGCTTGCGGGTGAACTTGTAGGCGCCGTGGCTGGTGCCGATGGCGATGGCCAGGGCATCAACCTTGGTCTTGGCGACGAAGTCGGCAGCCTCAGCGGGGTCGGTCAGCAGCTGGCTGTGGTCGAGTTTGCCCTCGAAGCCGTGGCCGTCCTCGGCCTCGCCCATGCCGGTTTCCAGGGAGCCCAGGCAGCCCAGCTCACCTTCAACGCTCACGCCGATGGCGTGGGCCACGTCCACCACTTCCTTGGTGACAGCCACGTTGTAGTCGTAGCTGGCAGGGGTCTTGGCGTCGGCTTCCAGGGAGCCGTCCATCATCACGGAGGTGAAGCCGTTGGCGGCAGCGCCGAAGCAGGTGGCGGGGCTGTTGCCGTGGTCCTGGTGCATCACGACGGGGATGTCGGGATAGGTCTCAACGGCAGCCAGGATCAGGTGGCGCAGGAAGTTCTCACCGGCGTACTGACGGGCGCCGCGGGAGGCCTGAAGGATGACGGGGCTATCGGTCTCATAGGCAGCCTCCATGATCGACTGCACCTGCTCCAGGTTGTTGACGTTGAAAGCAGGGATGCCGTAGCCGTTTTCAGCGGCGTGGTCGAGCAGCAGCCGAAGCGGAACGAGCGCCATGGGGACACCAATAAGGGATTGGCGGGGATCCTAACCGGCGCCTTTTCCCTTAAACCCTGGCCCTGAGTCCAGCATCCGCAGATTCCAGTGCCAGATCGCAAACCCGCTGGCTCGAGAAGGCTTCCGCGAGACCGGGAACCATGGGTCGGCCCTCGATGGCGGCCTCTGCCCACCACTGGGTGATTCGGCGGACGGCGGCGAGACGGCCATCGGGCCAGGTCTGGGGGAAGGCCAGGCTGGGATCGGGGCTGATCTCCTCCAGGGCCCCGCTGCTGCCGGAGCGCCAAAGTTTGAAGCCGTGGACGTAGTCGCTTTGGTTGCTGGATCCCAGCACCAGGCTGCCTTCGCTGCCATAGACCTCGATCCAATAGCCCCGACCTGGACGGGTCACCGAGCCCAGCGCCACCTGTGCAGGGATCGAGCGGCCCTGGTGGTCCTCCAGCTCCAGTTGCAGCAGGGCGATGTCTTCGGCATCCACGGCCGCCATTCGCCCACTGCCATCGGCCAGGGGGCGCTGGGGAATGGCCATGCTGCGCTGGGCACTCAGGCTGCGGGTTGGGCCAACCAGCCAATGCAGGGTGTCAAAGGCATGGGTTCCGAGGGATCCCAGGACTCCACCGCCGGCGGCCCGCTGGGAATACCAGTTCCAGGGACGGCTGGCGTCCGCCCGACTCCCCATCAGCCAGTCCAATTTCACCAGCCAGGGCGTGCCGACGGCGCCGTCCTGCAGGAGCGCGGCGAACTGTTGAAATTCAGGCACACCGCGGTATTCGAAGTCCACGGCCACGGTCACCCCGGCCTGGAGGGCCTGGCGCTGGAGGGTCTCCACCTGGGCGGCCTCCAGGGCGACGGGCTTCTCGAGCAGCAGGTGCTTCCCGGCGGCAATGGCCGCCTGGGCCAGGGCGAAGCGCGGTTCAGGGGGCGTGGCGATCACCAGGGCATCCACCCGGGGATCGGCCAGCAGGGCATCGAAATCGCTGAAGCCTGGGAGGTCGTGGCTGCGGCAGGCCTGATCGAGCCGCTCGCTGCGGTGGTGCCAGAGGGCCACCGGTTCGGTCAGGGGGCAGTCCCGTAGGGCGGGGAGGTGCACCTTTTCGCCGAATCCCAAGCCAACAAGGGCCACCCCTAAGGGACGCTGTTGGGTGCTGGATCCGGTCACGGCGGCTCGGCGTTGCTGTTAGGAGCCTGCCAGGAGCTCTTCCCCGGCGGCGCAGACCGCTTCGATGGTGGATTCGATCAACCCGTCATTGGCGGAGGCCTGCCACTGGCTTCCCCATTGGGGCAGTCCATTGACCGAGGTGTCGCGGTAGAGGCGCTGCGCGCAGTCCAGCTCCATCACGTAGAGGCTGCTGGCCGGGGGGCGGACCTCCTTGCCATCGGCACCCGCCTCCGGGGTCGGGGGTTGGAAGCGACTGAGCACCGTCAGATTGCCGTTCTTGTTCAGGCGCAGGCTGCCGCGATCCCACCACTGCTGTCCTTCGCTGGTGACGGGCACCTCCTGCCAATCCACCGGGCCCGCGAGGACCGGCTGGGGAAGGCCACTCAGCAGGACCAGCCCCAGCAGGAGCCCGCAGACGGCGCCAAGGATTCGCTTCACGCGGCGACCGCTTTGCTGTAGCCGTGCATCGTCAGCAGGCTGACCAGGGTGCTGCGCAGTTTGGGGCGGGGAACGATGTGATCGACAAAACCGTGGTCCTGCAGGTATTCCGCCGTTTGGAAATCGTCCGGCAGCTTCTCCCGCAGGGTCTGCTCGATCACGCGCCGGCCCGCGAAGCCGATCAAGGCCTTGGGTTCCGCCAGGATCAGGTCGCCGAGCATCGCGAAGCTGGCGGTGACGCCACCGGTGGTCGGGTGGGTCAACAGGGGCAGATAGAGCAACTCAGCCTTGCGGTGGCGTTCTAGGGCCCCGGAGATCTTGGCCATCTGCATCAGGGAGAGCATCCCCTCCTGCATGCGGGCACCACCAGAGGCGCAGACGATCAAGACAGGCGCGCGCTTGGCGGTGGCGGTTTCGATCAGGCGAGCCAGCTTCTCGCCGACCACCGATCCCATCGATCCGCCCATGAAGCGGAAATCCATCACCCCGAGGGCCATCGGAATGCCCTCAACGGTGCACATCCCGGTGATGACGCTGTCTTTGAGGCCGGTGGAGCGCTGGGTGTCGCGGATGCGATCGGCGTAGCTGCGGCGATCCTTAAAGGCGAGGGGATCGGTGGGACACAGTTCGGTGTCGAGGGCCTCAAAGCTGCCCTCATCGACGATCAGACGGATCCGCTCCTCACTAAAGATGCGGTGGTGATAGCCACAGCCGCTGCAGACACTGGCGTTGGCGGCCAGGTCCTTGCGGTAGACCACCAGCCCGCATTCGGGGCACTTGCTCCAGAGGCCATCGTCTTCGCTGACCTCCTGGGCATTGCGCACCGCAGGAGCGGTCTTGCGGCGATCGGCAAACCAGTCGAACAGCGACATGGTGATAGCGGTCTCCGGATGGTCTGATCAGACCATTAAAGGGCGCTCCAGCCCAAGTGCTCGCCCAGCTGTTGCAGCCAGAAGCTGTTTCCAGCCATCCAGACCGCCAGTCCGCCGCCCACCAGGAAGGGGCCAAAGGGGAAGGGTTGGCCGCGCTTGAGCCGGCCGCTGAGCAGACCGACCAGACCAAAGAGCGCCCCGGAGAAGACCGCCAGGGCGATGCTCAGGCCCAATCCCGTCAGACCCAGCCAGGCACCAAGCAGGGCGGCCAACTTGGCATCCCCAAGACCCAGAGCAGGTTTCCCGAGCAGCTTCTGGCCGGCGGCGCTGGTGGCTTCAAACCCCAGTAGGCCAGCGCTTGCAGCCAGGAGATGCCAAAGCAGGAGCTGCGGCTCTGGACCACCGCTTTGGCTGAAGACCGCCAGCAGGCTGAAGACAAAGCCCAGCAGAACCCCGGCGCGGCAGAGGGGCTCCGGCAACCAGAGCTGATCCAGATCAATCAGCAGCAGCGGAAGCAGCAGGGTCACCAGGCACCAGCCGGCCAGCAGCTGCAGAACGGCCGGGGCCTGCCCCAGGGCTTCGGGATGGCCCAGGGCTGCCGCCAGAAACAGACCGCCGCAGAGCAGCTCCACCGCCGGGTAGCGCAGGCTGATGGAGCTGCCGCAGTGGCGGCAACGGCCGCGTAGTAGCAGCCAGCTGAGAACCGGGATGTTCTCGCTCCAGCCCAGGCCCGTGCCGCAGTGGGGGCAGTGGCTGCGGGGCATGACCACGGACTCCTGGCGGGGATAACGCCAGGCGACGACGTTCAAAAAACTGCCGATGCACAGACCCAGCGCAGTGATCAGCAGCAGAACCGTGCTGGGAAGAGTGCTGAGCATCAGAGACCCCGGTAGGGCGAGCGGGAGGGACGGCTGCGGGACGGGCGGGAGCGGACCCAGTCCAGTGGGATGAACTGCTCCTCGGGCAGGAGCACCGGCAGTTCAAAAACCACCCGCCCTTGCCCTGGGCTCAGCACAATCCCCTGGGGCTCCAGGGCCGAGACGGAGCGCTCAAGGAACTGGAAGTAAATCCTCCGCGCCTGGGCAATCACCGCGGCGCTATTGATCCGATCCCAACGGGGTTGCGCAGATACAGAAGAACCCACCGCGCCTCGAATCTCAAAGGAGAGAGGAGCTGGTGGGTTGATACGACTGGGCTGAGGAGCAACCGATGTGGGAGGACCGTGTCCGCCAGTTGCGCCCCAGCCTAGGGGTGAAGTTGGCTCAGGCCAGCTTCTTTTTCTCTTCGATCATGCGGTGAATGATCGGGGTCAGGATCAGCTCCATCGCGAAGCCCATCTTGCCGCCGTTCACCACGATCGAGGTGGGGCTGGACATGAACGAATCGTGGATCATGTCGAGCAGGTAGGTGAAGTCGATCCCCCACTTCTCACGAGCACCCTTGCGGAAGTGAATGATCACGAAGGACTCATCCGGGGTGGGGATGTTCCGGATCATGAAGGGGTTCGAGGTGTCCACGGTGGGGACACGCTGGAAGTTGATGTCGGTCTGGCTGAACTGCGGGCAGATGTGGTTGATGTAATCCGGCATCCGGCGCAGGATCGTGTCAACGGTGGCCTCGGCGGAGTAGCCGCGCTCAGCGTTGTCACGGGAGATCTTTTGGATCCACTCCAGGTTGACGATGGGCACCACGCCCACCAGCAGGTCAGCCAGGCCAGCGACGTCGTAGCCCTCGCCCTTCACGCCACCGTGGAGGCCTTCGTAGAAGAGCAGGTCGGTACCTGAGGGGATGTTCTCCCAGGGGGTGAACTGGCCGGGCTCGAGGTTGGTGCCGAGGCGGGCGTTGTGGTCAGCGGCCTCTTCCACGGAGTGGAGGTAGTAGCGCTTCTGGCCAGCGCCGGTTTCGCTGTAGCTGCGGAAGAGCTCTTCGAGCTTGTCGAACAGGTTGGCCTCAGGGCCGAAGTGGGAGAAGTTCTCGCCCTTGGCCAGGGCCGCGCCCATGGCCTCTTTCATGGCGGCCCGCTCGTAGCGGTGGTAGCTATCGCCTTCCACCACCGCAGGGGTGATCCCCTCGCGCTTGAAGATGTGCTCAAAGGCACGCTTCACAGTGCTGGTGCCTGCGCCGGAGGAACCGGTGACAGCAACAACCGGGTGACGCTTCGACATGCGCAGGGATCGGTGGAACTAGCGGCGAGTTTGGCAGGTCGCGTGGCCAATCCCGCCGATCCGTTGATCCCTGTTGCTTTAGGCCTCGAGGGCGGCCAGCAGTTGATCGCCCATGGCCTTGCAGCCCAGTTGGGTGCAGCCCTCGGCCATCAGATCACCGGTGCGATAGCCCTGCGCCAGGACCCGGTCCACGGCCTGCTCGAGGGCGGTCGCGGCGGCGTCTTGCTGGAGACCCACCCGCAGCATCATCGCCGCGCTCAGCACCATGGCCATCGGGTTGGCCTTGTCCTGGCGCGCGATGTCGGGGGCAGAACCGTGGATCGGTTCAAACAGGCCAGGGCCGCTTTCGCCCAGGGAGGCTGAGGGCAGCATGCCGATGGAGCCGCTGAGCATCGCGGCCTCATCGCTGAGGATGTCGCCAAAGAGATTGCTGGTGAGCAGCACGTCGAACTGACGGGGGTTGCGCACGAGTTGCATCGCGGCGTTGTCCACGTACATGTGGCTCAGCTCCACGCCCGCATAGCTGCTGGCGTGGAGGGCCTCGACGCGATCGCGCCAGAGTTGGCTGACATCCAGCACGTTGGCTTTGTCGACGCTGCAGAGGCGGCCGCTGCGCTGCTGGGCAATGTCAAAGCCCACCTTGGCGATGCGATCGATCTCATCGTCGAAATAGGCCATGGTGTTGAAACCACGCACACGGCCGTCGGCCTCAACGCGGCCCTTCGGAGTGCCGAAGTAGACGCCCCCGGTGAGTTCGCGAACCACCATCAGGTCCACCCCCTCGATCACCTCGCGCTTGAGGGTGGAGGCATCGATCAGCGCCGGGATGATCTTCACCGGACGCAGGTTGGCGAAGAGCCCCATGCCGGAGCGCAGGCCCAACAGCCCGGTCTCCGGGCGCTTCTCGCGGGGCAGGGTGTCGTATTGCGGCGAGCCGATGGCGGCGAGAAGCACGGCATCGGCGGCCTTGCAGGCCTCGAGGGTGCTGGCGGGCAGGGGTTCGCCGGTGGCGTCGATGGCGCACCCCCCCATGGGCTGCTCGTTGTAGACCAGCTCAAAGCCATGGCTGCGGCTGACCGCGTCCAGCATTTGGCGGGCCACCGCCGTGATCTCAGGACCGATCCCGTCACCGGGGAGCAGGGTGATCCGGAAGCTGGTCATCGACGTCCGCCTGGGCTTCGGGGGAGGCTACGGCTTGACTTGTTTTTCCAGTTGGCGGAGCGCCTTGCCGAGCTCGGGCAGCTTGTTGAAGGCCGCTGAGCAGCGCAGCCAGAGGCGGTTGGGGATGGCGGGATAGCCGCTGACGACCTCACCGGCGGCCACTTCCCCATGGACCCCGGACTTGGAGGAGGCGATGGAGCGATCGCCCATGACGGCCTTGTTGGCGAGGCCCACCTGGCCGGCCAGGATCACGCCGTTGCCCAGCTTGGCGCCGCCGGCAATGCCGACCTGGGCCGCCAGGGCGCAGCCCTTGCCCGTGGTGACGCCGTGGCCGATGTGGACCAGGTTGTCGATCTTGCTGCCAGCGCCGATCCGGGTTTCGCCGACGGAGGGGCGATCGATGGTGCTGCCGCAGCCCACCTCGACGGCATCCTCGAGGACCACCAGGCCGGTCTGGGGCATCTTGCGCCAGCCGCTGGCGGTGGGCACAAAGCCAAAGCCTTCACTGCCGACGACGGCATTGGAGTGCACCACGCAGGCGCGTCCCAGTCGGGAGCCGGGGTGCAGGACGGCGCCGGCATGCAGTTCACAGCCATCGCCGATCTGCACGTCGTCGTAGATGACGACGTTGGGGTGGATCGTGCAGGAGGCGCCGATTTGCACGTCGCTGCCGATCACTACGTTGGCGCCGACATGGCTCCCCATGCCCACCACCGCCTCCGGTGCAATCACGGCGCTGGGGTGAACACCCGGAGCCTTGGGGGCACGGGGGTAGAGGGTGTCGAGCGTCTCGGCAAAACCCAGCCGTGGGTCAGCCAGGGCGACCCAGGCCATGCCCTTGGCCGTGGCTTCCGCCTGGGCGGCCTCGCATTCGTTGCCCTTGGCGGGCAGCAGCACGGCGCTGGCGCCGCTGGCATTGAGGGCGGCCGCCAGGGCATTGCCAGCCTCAAGAAAACTGATCTGACCGCTGAGGGCCTGGTCGAGGGCGGCGGCGGCACCCAGCTCCGGGTCCTCCCCGAGGTGGTGCTGAAGGGACTGGATCCCACCTGCGGCCTTCACCTCGCTCAGTTGGCTGAGCAGTTGGCTGAAGCGCATCGGCGGCGGGGGGATGTGCTGCGGATGGTAGGCCGATTTCTCAGGTCTCAGCTTGAGGCGATGACGACGAGGTGATCCCGATGAATGACCACTCCGCTCTGGCCCTGATCCCCCTCCAATTCATCGCTCGCTAGGGCGCTGAGGCCCCGGGCGAGCTCCCGCCCGTCCTCGCCCAGAACCCGCACGGCCTCACGCCGGCCAAAGGAGCCGTCCACGCTGCGGACCCCGACGGCCAGCAGCGAGGCTCCCTGCTCCAGCAGCGCACGCTCCGCTCCGGCATCCACGGTGATGCTGCCCTTGGGCAGCAGGGCATGGGCCAGCCAACCCTTGCGGCTGCTCAGGGGGGTCTCACTGGGGCGGAACAGCGTCCCCAGTTGTTCGCCAGCCAAGACGGCTTCCAGCACAGCGGGATCGCGGCCATCGGCCAGGCGCACCTGAATGCCGCTGGCGGTGGCGATGCGCGCGGCCGAGAGCTTGGTGGTCATCCCGCCGGTGCCCCAGCGGCCCCCGCCTTTGGCCACCCCGGCCAAGGCCTCGATCTCGGCTAGGGACTTGACCTCAGGGATTGGCTTGGCGCCGGCATCGCTGCGGGGATCGCCGGAGTAGAGGCTGTCGATGTCGGTCAGCAGGACCAGCTCATCGGCCTGGATCGCCACCGCCGCCAGGGCGGAGAGGGTGTCGTTATCGCCAAAGCGCAGCTCATCGGTCGCCAGGGTGTCGTTCTCGTTGATCACCGGGGTGACGCCCCAGCTGAGCAACTGCTCCAGGGTGCGGCAGGCGTTCTGGTAGCGGCGCCTGGAGGCCAGATCGGCGCGGGTCAGCAGCACCTGGGCGACGCAGCGCCCGCGGGCGGCAAAGGCCTGGTCGTAGAGGGTCATCAGTCGCCCCTGGCCCACGGCAGCTGAGGCCTGAAGACCCTCCAGCTCCGTCGGTCGCTCGCCCAGTTGCAGGGCCTGGCAACCCAGGCCAACGGCGCCACTGGTCACGAGCACCACGGGCTCCTCCCGTTGCCAGAGGCCGCAGAGGCTGGCGGCTAGGTCGTTGATCACCTGCTCGGTTCCGCGGCTACCGGAGCCCCGCAGAACACTGGTGCCGACTTTGATGACCCGGCGCATCCCCATCGTCAGGAGAGCTCCGCTCCAGCCAGTTGGGCCAACTTCACCTCAAAGCGCTGCCAGTGGTCATGGCGGCAGGGCTGACCGGCGGCGTCAATCGGTTTGACCAGCACGGTGTACATCCCGAGTCGATTGCCGGCCAGCACATCGGTGAACACCCGATCGCCGACCATCGCGACCTGGGCGGCGGGGAGATCGAGCTGTTGCAAGACCCGGCGCAGGGGGGAGCGCCGCGGCTTACCGGCGCTGGTGGTGAAGTCCACGCCCAGACGCTCGGCGACGCCGCCAATGCGGGCCCGGGAGGGGTTGTTGCTGAAGAGGTGCAGCGGCACGGTCTCCTGCGCCCGTTTCAGCCAGGCCTCCATCGGTTCGGGGAGGCTGGAGCCTCGGTGGGGCAGCAGGGTCCGGTCCACATCCAGCACCAGGGCCCTGATCCCCTGGGCCAGCAGGCCATGCAGGGGAAGGTCCACCAGGGTTCCAGCCGCCACCAGATTGGGCTGCAGCAGTTCGGAGACGGAAAGGCGGGTCACCGAATCAGTCGTCACCGAGCTCGCGGTCCTCGAGTTCTGCCTCGATCCGGGGCTGAACGCGTTCGAACTCCTCGCCCTCCACCAGCACGCCCTCGCCGTTTTCCATGCGGGCCACGACAAAGAAGGGATCCAGGGGGATGAACAGGCCGTATTCCTTGTCCTCGGCCCGGAACTGGATCAGCATTTCGTAGAGGTCGGTCTCATCGTCCTCATCGCCGTCGAGCTCGTCCTCGTCGTACTCCTCGGGATCGGGTTCCTCCAGGTCCCCGCTGACGGTCAGGGTGACAGCGGAGCGCACGAGGGTCAGGTCGTGCTCCTGCAGTACCACATCGGCCACCGAGAGGATCGGTTCGGCATGGCTGAGCTCTTCGATGACCTCGTCTTCGCCGTTCTCGTTTTCGGCGATCTGCACCAGGCAGACCGGGGTGTCGACGGGGGTCAGCAGGGCGTAGTCCTTGCCGTCCAGGGGAATCAGTTGCTCAAGGAAGCAGAGCAGCTGGCGCCCGCTCTGGTCCCGCACCAGCACGGTCGGGACATCACCGGTGCCGTTGATGCTGGGGCCGTCAGTGCTCATGGCGCATGGGGGAGATGGCCTAAGGATGCCTGGGCATCGGACTCCAGGCCATGGGCTGGGGTCGCCTTGCTGACCGCTGCCGGCTCCGGCCCCTCCTGGAGCCACTGCTCGAGCAGCAGGGCGGCGGCGGCGCTATCGAGGGCGCCGCTGCGGTCCCCCCGCAGCCCAAAGCGCTCCCCGGCATCCCAGCTGCTGGCGTATTCATTGACAAAGGCCAGGGGGAGGGCCAGGTCCCGGGCCAGGCGTTCGCCGTAGCGGCGGCAGTGCTCCGCTTGGGCAGTGGGTTGTTGCTGGGCATCCAGTGGGAGTCCCACCACCAGGGCCAGGATCCGCCGTTCCCGCACCAAGGCCTGGAGCTGCTGCAGGTCCGCGGGATAGCGGCCCCGGTGCAGCGCCGGAAGGGGTTTGACCGTCAGGCCCAGGGGGTCACAGCCGGCCAGGCCGATGCGTTTCCGGCCGACATCCAGGGAGAGCACCGAGCGGGGTGCGGGGGCGGCCATCAGCGCTCGAGGGGCGTTGGGATTGGCTTCTGACCCGGCTGCAGCTGGCCAAGGACCGCCTCCAGCTTGCGGCTGACCCCTTGGCTGGTTTGCGGGGCATGGCGGCGCCAGACGCTGCGGGCCATCACCACCTCTTCCCCTTCGGGCGCCATCCCCAGGCTTTGCAGCCATTGGTTGTGCTCGTGCTTGAGGACATCACTTCGGATGAGGACTTCACCGAGGCCCTGGGCGCTCTGCTCCAGCAGCAGGTGCAGGGGTTGCCCCAGCAGGTGCTGCCAGCCGGGGTGGAGGCTCAGCTCCAGTTCTGGGATCTCTCTGCTGCCGGGGCGCAGCCGCCGGACCCCGGCCACCGCCTGCTGGCGACTGGTGTCCATCAGCATCCAGCTGGGCTGTTCGCTTTGATCGAGCAGATCGTCCACGCGGCGATCAAGCAGTTGCCGCAACTGCGCCGGCAGGGCGGCCTGCTCGAGTTGCCACATCGCCAGGGCGCTCCGCCGATTGAGCGGCAGCAGCTGCAAGTCCGAGGGCAGGGCGCGATCGAGCGGTTTCTGGGGCGGTTCCCAGCGCCAGAGGGTTTCGTGGCGGAGTTGCTGGAAGCCCTGTTGCCGCAGGAGACCCAAGCGATTGCTGTCGGTGCTGGGGCTGGTGGCGATCCAACTGGCGGCGCTCGGACTGCCCTGGATGGCGGCGCGCACCAGGGCGGCCTCAATCGCCATGCGTCCGGCTTCTCCGGCCTCCAGGCTGGCCTCACTGCTGCGCAGGTGTTGGATCTGCCAGCAGCTGCCGCTGCGGTTCAGTCGTTGACTGACAACCAGTCCCAGGGGGGTCTGGGGGTCGCGGAAGGCCACGAAGGTCTCCGAGGCCAGGGCCGGTCGCGGGGCGAGACGTTGCAGCAGCCGCTCGGGCCCCTGCAACAGCAGGGATCGCTGCAGCAGAGGCAGGAGATCGCTGAAGCAGGGTTCCTGCAGAAAAGGCAGCTGCCATCCCCGCAGCGGCTTCACCTGAAGGCTTGGTTGAGCAGCTGAGGACACGGCGGCGCCGAAGGGGCCTCCTTCAATGGTATGGGCGATTGCTAGTTCGGGCGAACCAGCACCAGTGGGGTGCGCTCGTTGGCGTTGCCGGCGGGGTTGGGCTTGAGGGCCCGCTCCAGCAGCGCCTCATCGCAGCCGGGGCTGGAGGCCAGCACCTTGACCCGACCGAGGTCGTTGACATCCACAACGGCGACGGCGACGCCGAGCTCGGCGGCCAGTTGGCGGCAGACCTCGCTGCTTTGAACCGGACCCAGGACGATGGTCTGGTCGTAGGGCGGGGTGGTGCCGGTGACGTCGTCGATCAGGCGGGCCTGTTCACCGGCCAGCCGATAGAACCAACCCTTGGAGCCCACGAGCTTGAGGGCGGTGCCGGCGAGCCAGGCACAGAGCACGCGCGCCGGACCGACGTTGTCGATCAGGGTCTGCAGGCCGCAGGCGGTGGCCAGGGAGCTGGTGGGGTGGAAGACCCGGCAGAGCAGACGGGCCAGGCTGGAGGGCTGCAGGTTGGCCGGGTGGTTGTAGCGGCCCTGCATGACCGCCAGCGGGGTCTCGCCGATGGTCAGGACATCCCCGGGCTGCAGCACGGCGCCGGCGTAGTGCTGCAGGACCTCGGCGGGATCGTCGAGGGTTCCGAGCAGATGGGTGCGAATCGGCAACACGCTGCAGCGATTACCCTGGCGCCAGCTGGCGCTGGAGCTCTGCGCTGGGGCGGGACGCCGCAGGGGGATCAGCACCCCATCGCGTTGTTGCAGCCGGCCGAAGGGTCCGTAGTTGATCCAGAGGATCTCCAGCCAGAGGGTGTCCAGCAGGTTTCGCAGGTCGCTGCCGGCTGGGGCCTCAAGCGTGATCAGCGCTTCGGCTTGTGTGGTCTTGCGCCCTTTGACGATGTAGGCGAACCAGTAGCCATCGGCGCGGGCCTCCTCATCGGGGTGCTGCGGGCTGAGGCTGCAGCGCACGTTGACCCCAGAGAGGTCCGCGCGTCCAAGCAGGGTGGGTTTGAGTTCAATCTCGGGAACAAAGACCTCCATCCGCCGGTGTGGGTTGCGGATGCTCAGGGTTCCCTTGACCTGCCATTGGCTGTCGGAGACCCGTTGCACCTTCCAACCGCTGCTGCTGAGCCGCAGGGGTGAGGCGGGCCGCAGGCGATGGCGCAGCTCCAGCCAGAGCAACGCCAACCCAAAGACCAGGGCGGCGATCAGGACAACAGCAAACAGGGCGGCCAACGGCGGAGCTTTGCGTTCTGCGGGAGCGTAGGTGGTGCAGCAGAAAAACCCGCTTAGCGTTTCGGCATTGCGGTGGTGAGCCCCGATGCGCAAGACCTTCGTTCTCGATACGAATGTGTTGCTGCATGACCCCCAGGCCCTCACACGCTTTGAAGACAACGCGGTGGTGATCCCGATCGAGGTGGTCGAGGAGATCGACCGCTTCAAGAAGGACCCCTCCGAGAAGGGCCGCAATGCCCGCCAGATCTCGCGCCTGCTCGATGCCCTGCGGGAGAAGGGGAACCTGGCGGATGGCGTGCCGATTGATGAGGGCAGTGGCGGCACGCTGCAGGTGGTCTTCTGCCGCAGCGAGACCCTGGCCCAGTTGCCGCCGGAGCTCAAGGGCGGCAGCGGTGACAACAACATCCTGGCGGTGGCGCTGGAGCAGCTCCGCTCCGGCTTGATTGCCGATCAACCCCCGGTGGTGCTGGTCACCAAGGACACCAACCTGCGGATCAAGGCCGATGCCGTCGGCCTGACCGCTCAGGACTACACCACTGACAAGGTCGACATCGCCGACCTCTACGCCGGGGTCAGTGAGCTATCGGCCAGTGCAACGGCGATGGACACCCTCAAGAGCGAGGGGGGGCTGCCGCTCACGGAGCTTCCCTCCGCTGAAGGTGCCGACCTACAGGCCAATGAGGGGGTCACCTTGGTGGATCAGGCCCAACCCAATCACACGCTGCTCGCGCGTTTTGATGCCCAGCATCAGCGGCTGGTGCCGCTGCAGCGCAGCACGCGGGCCCGACTGGGCAAGGTCTCGCCCCGCAACCGCGAGCAGACCTTTGCCTTGGATCTGCTGCTGGATCCCTCGGTGCAACTCCTGACCCTGGTGGGTAAGGCCGGCACGGGGAAAACCCTGCTGGCCCTGGCGGCGGGACTGCACCAGGTGGCGGATGAACAGCTCTATGAACGCCTGCTGGTGACCCGGCCGGTGATCTCGCTGGGCAAAGAGATCGGCTTTCTGCCCGGCAGCCTCGAGGAAAAGATGGGCCCCTGGATGCAGCCGATCATCGACAACCTTGATTTCCTGCTCGGCAATAGCCCTGAAGAGGAGGGCCGTTCGGGAGCCAAGGGCGCCTCTGGGCCTGCGAATCGTGCCGGCACCAATCGTGCCCCCCGCAGCAACTGGACGGACCTCAAGGGGATGGGGCTCCTGGAGGTGGAGGCGATCAGCTACATCCGCGGTCGCTCGATTCCCCGCCAGTACATGGTGGTGGATGAGGCCCAGAACCTCACCCCCCACGAGGTCAAAACGATCGTCACCCGCGTGGGCGAGGGCACCAAAATCGTCTTCACCGGTGACCCGTATCAGATCGACAATCCCTATGTGGATGCCGAGAGCAATGGCCTGACCTGGCTGGTGGAGCGCTTCAAAGGGCAGCCGCTCGCGGGCCACATCACC
>NZ_JAFMKL010000005.1:0-47563 GCF_017852955.1 Vulcanococcus sp. DEBay_Sum22DG08_74 | reverse complement strand
CGCTCGTCATTGCCTCCACCGATCCCGGCGCCCCGCTGGCGTCCAACGGCATCGATCTCATCGATAAAGATGATGCAGGGAGCCTTCTCCTTGGCCTGCCGGAACAGATCGCGCACCCGGCTGGCGCCAACACCCACAAAGAGTTCGACAAATTCCGAGGCGGCCATCGAGAAGAAGGGCACACCGGCTTCACCGGCAATGGCCTTGGCCAGCAGGGTTTTGCCCGTGCCGGGGGGCCCCACCAACAGCACCCCCTTGGGAATGCGGGCCCCGACGGCCGTAAAGCGCTCTGGCTCCTTCAGGAAGGCCACCACCTCTTGCAGCTCTTCCTTGGCTTCGTTGATGCCGGCGACATCCTCAAAGCGCACAGCCACCGCAGCTTCCGGTTCGGCCATGCGCGCCTTGCTGCGGCCAAACCCCATCGCTCGGTTCGCCACCTGGCTGGAGCGACGAATCAAAAGAGCCAAGCCCGCGAAGAGCAGCAGCAGCAGCAGACCGTTGGAGACCAGGCTGGCGGTGGCCCGATCCTGACGGTCGTCGCGAACCGTGAGCGGCACCTGGGCTTCCTGGGCCGTTCGCAGCAACACCTGGTCGTTACTGAAGACCGGCACCTCTGCACGGCTGCCATCGGCGTAGGTCACCTGGACCTCCCGGCGGCCTGGGGAGAGCAACAGTTCCTTGACCTTGCCGCTGCGCAGTTGGGTCAGCAGTTGGCTGTAGCTGGGGGGCGCCGGGCGGCTGATGCCGAGATCGCGCCAAAGCTCTGAACGCCTGGACTCAGGGGCGGGGGACGCTTGGGATGAGGGCACCTGCTGCGCTAGCTGACTCGGAGACGCGCCGCTGCTCACATCAATCTGTCGTTGGCTGGAGCTTAGCGATTTGACGAAAGGAAAGACGACAAGGGAAGATCTTGGTTTGGCTGACTAGGTAAGCGGGATGGCTGTTCCCAAGAAGAAAACGTCCAAGGGCAAGCGGAACCAGCGCCACGCCACCTGGAAAGGCAAGGCTGCTGTGGCAGCACAGAAGGCTCTCTCCATCGGCAAGGCTGTGCTGAGCGGCCGCGCCCAGGGCTTCGTCTATCCCGTGGCTGAAGAAGACGGCGACGACGCCTGATCGCAGGCCTCAAATCGGGCTCTGCCGCCTCACTTGAAGCGGCAGAGCTCCACTGATTCGATCGTTACGATCCCAGCTTGAACGCCTCCAGGACCACGGCATAGACCAGGCCGATCCTCAGGTTGTCGAGCACGAGCCATCCCAACGGCGGACGTCCCTGGACGATTCGGGTGCGCAGACGCACGACCATCTCCAGCAGCACGACCACCGAGAGCACCACCAAGGGGCGCTGACCAATGGTCTGCAGCCACCAGCTGGTGACGTTCTGGCCGGCATAGAAGCCGAACAGCAGGGCGAGGAGGCCAGCACTGCGGCGACGCCAGCTGCCCTGGAACGAGCCCCAGAGCAACTGCGCTCCCTGGCGCTGCAGGCGATCAAAGCGGGTGGCCTGAATGGGCATCCGGGTCATCCGCCTGGAAACAGTCGCTGCAGATAGGACAGCGTGATCTGGCCCTCAGGGCAAGCCGGGCCGCGCAGGACCTGACAGGGCACATCGGGATCCCCCAGCCCATCCAGCAGCGCCGCTGCCGCCGCGAAATGGGACGCCGGTTCATGGGAACTGGAGGCGCTGCGGGTGGCCAGAACCGTCAAACCGGCCCGATGGGCGGCCGTCACCCCGTGGCCGGAATCCTCCAGGGCCAGGACGCCCTCGGCGGCACAGCCCAGGCGTTCCAAGGCCAGTT
Source organism: Vulcanococcus sp. DEBay_Sum22DG08_74 (assembly GCF_017852955.1). NCBI lineage: Bacteria > Bacillati > Cyanobacteriota > Cyanophyceae > Synechococcales > Synechococcaceae > Vulcanococcus > Vulcanococcus sp. DEBay_Sum22DG08_74. The sequence goes on along the minus strand of NZ_JAFMKL010000005.1, from coordinate 45,767 downwards.
GATAGCCCTGGGGGTCCGGTTTCTTGGCGCTGACATCCTCCCCGCACACCCAGAAGGCCAGCCAGTCCCGGTGGTCCGGCAGCTGACGCTCCAGCAGGGCCTGCACCGCCGATCGACCACTGGTGGTCACGATGGCCTGGGGCAGACCCGCTGCCGCGGCAGCGGCCATCAACCGCAGGACACCGGGCCTGAGCTGAATCTCACCCGCTGCGACCAGTTGGCTGTAGTGGGCTTGCTTGGAGCGTTGCAGGGCATCCAGCCGTTCATCGCTTGGGCGACAGCCCTCCTGCTGCTCCAAAAACACAGCCATCCGCTCCCGGCCACCGGTGACCCGCAGCAACGGGAGATAGGTGGATGGGTCCCAGTGAAAGGGCAGTCCCGCCTCGGCCATGGCGCGGTTGAAGGCCAGGCGGTGGCCATCCAGCTCCGTCTCGGCGAGGGTGCCATCCACGTCCCAAAGAAGAGCCTCGGGGGCCAGTCGCACCAAGGGGCTGCCGAATGCTGGGGTGAGGCTAAGGGAGCTGGACGCCAGGGCCTGGACAGAGCCTGCTCACGGCTCAGAATGCAAGCTGACGAATCGCAAGCGTGCTCCTCGAGTCTCCAGAGCAACGCTTGTTCGACCAGCGCCTGCAGCAGAACTGGCAGCTTCCCGCTGCGGTGGCCCTCGAGGAGCTCCCCGGCGACGTGCAGGCCCTGGGACTCTCAGAACCCATTCTTGCCCTGCTCAGCCGACGCGGCTTTGGCAGTGCTGCCGCGATCGAAGCACTGCTGAACCCCGCGGATGCCCCCGATCCCAAGCACCACTTCCCCGACTTAGGCCTGGCGGTCAAGCGCCTGAAGCAGGCCTGCAAAACCAACGAACGCCTGGCGATCTGCGGCGACTACGACGCCGATGGCATGACCAGCACGGCGCTCCTGATCGGTGTCCTGCAGCAGTTAGGGGCGCAACCGCAAGCGGCCATCCCCAGCCGCCAGTCCGATGGCTATGGGCTGAATGTCTCGATGGTGGAGGAGCTGGCCGCTGAGGGCATTCGACTGCTGGTCACCGTGGACAACGGGGTCTCCGCACGGGAAGCCCTCGAGCGCGCCCACACGCTTGGCCTCGAGGTCATCGTCACCGACCACCACACCATTCCCGAGGAACGTCCGCCCCTCAGCGCCCTACTGCACCCGCAGTGCACCCCGGAGGACTCCCCCTACCGGGGCCTGGCCGGGGTGGGCATGGCCTACGTCCTCGCCGGCGCCCTGGCCAAGGCCAACCGCTCAGCCAAGGCTCTGGCCATGGCCCTGGACCTCTTCTGCATCGGCACCATCGCCGACATGGCTCCGCTGCATGGGGTCAATCGCCGCTGGTTGATGGACGGCTTGCCACGGCTCAAGGACAGTCCGCTGCCGGGGCTCCAGGCCCTTCAGCAGGTGGCCGGTCTCGACGATGTGCCGATCGACGCCGGTGCCGTTGGCTTCCAACTCGCCCCCCGGATCAACGCCGTCGGACGGCTGGGGGATCCGCGCTTGGTGGTGGATCTGCTGACCACCGATGACCCGGAGCAGGCCCTGGAACTGGCCCGGGAATGCGAGAGCTTGAACCGCCAACGCCGGGAGCTCTGTGATGCCATCGAGGCGGAGGCACGGGCCCTGGCCGAAGCGGATGGAGACCAGCGCAGTCCGTTCCTACTGCTGGCCCAAAGCCATTGGCATCACGGCGTGATTGGCATCGTGGCGGCCCGTTTGGTCGAGCACTACGGCGCCCCCGTCGCCCTGCTGGCCGCCGAGGGGGATGGCCGGATGCGGGCCTCGGTGCGGGCACCCAAGGGCTTTGCCGTCGATGCCGCCCTCCAGGCCTGCGGTGATCTGCTGGAGCGGTTTGGTGGCCACCCCGCCGCCGGGGGCTTCACCGTCAAGGCCGAGCGGGTCACGGCCCTGCATGAACGGCTCAACGACCTGGCGCAGGTCTGGCGCGAGCGGGAGGGCCTGCAGCTGGTCATGCCCGAGGCCCTGCTGAAGCTGGAGCAGATCAACCGGCCCCTCTGGCGAGAGCTGCAACGGCTGGAGCCCTTCGGCATTGGCAATCCCACCCCACTCTTCTGGAGCTGTGGCTGCACGATCAGCCAACAGCGGGAGCTGCGGGGTGGTCACCTTCAGCTCAGCCTGCGCCAGGGCGAAGCGCGGGTGCGGGCCATGGCCTGGCGCTGGGGAGCGGTTGGCCATCTGCTGCCGAAGCAGGTGGATGTGGCCTATCACCTCAGGCTCAACCGTTGGAACGGCGAAGAGAGCCTTCAACTCGAGGTGGTGGGCATCCGCCCCAGCAGCGGAGAAGCGCTGGTGCTCCAACGCCAGGAGCGCAGTTACTGGGTGCGGCGGGAGGGCAACGCCGTGGTGATCCGCAACGCCGATGGGGAGGAACTCCGGGGCGAAGCCCAGCAGGGCCGGCTGGAAGCCCTTCAGATCGATCACCCGAAGGCGGAACACCCCTATGTGAAAGCCCTGGTTCAAGACGCAGCCAGGGCGATGGGACTGGCGGCCTAGAGACAACAAAGCCCCCTGAAGAGAACCTCCAGGGGGCCAAGCGTGTCGATGAGGCGGAGGCCTAAGACCCTTCCGATCAGAGGGCGCCGCGGCGGTAGAAGAGGATGAAGATCACGGCCGGGCCGACCAGGGTGATCAGGAACAGGGCAGCGAAGTTGGCGATCAGGTGGAAGTCGATTCCCATGGGAGAACGGCTCGGGAGCTGCACGTGTTTGCAGCAGCCTAAAAGCAGACGGGCCGACGCCGCCCCCGCAGGGATCGCTCCTGTGACGGGTTGTCACAGCGCCTGGGGGATGAACCATGGCTGAGACCCTTCAATGGCGCTGCATCAGCGGCTGCGGCTCCTGCTGCCGCCTGGACCCCGGGGAGCGCAATGAAGCCCTCGACGCGCTGGACGAGGAGCAGCAGCAGCTCTATCTCTCGATGGTGGGGCCCGACGGCTGGTGCATCCACTTCGACACCGGCTCCAGTACCTGCCGCATCTACGACGAACGGCCGGTCTTCTGCCGCGTCGAAAACCTGGCCCAGCTATTCGACGTGCCCTCCGAGGAGGCCAACGACTTCGCCATCGCCTGTTGCCGGCAGCAGATCCGCTGCGAACACGGCGGTCGTGGCATCGTGATGAAGCGTTTCGAGCAGGCGATCCGCCAGCCCGCTGAAGACAACGATCGCCAGCCCTAATGCCTGAGTCCGCCCCGAGCAGCGACACGCCTCAACCGGAATCCACGCAACAGCAATCCAAAAAAGAGGAGAAGGCCGCCAGCTTTGGCGCGGTCTTCCTGACGACCTTCACCACCGTCTTCCTCGCCGAGTTGGGCGACAAGACCCAACTGGCTGCGCTGTTGCTCTCGGCGGAATCAGGCCGTCCGGTCTTGGTCTTTATTGGCGCCTCCCTAGCCCTGATCAGCTCCAGCCTGGTGGGGGTCGTCCTCGGGCGCTGGCTCTCGCGGGTCCTGCCCCCCGGTCAACTCGAACGCCTGGCCGGGATCTTGATGATCGCCCTCGGTCTTTGGCTCGGCCGGCAGGCCGCCGTCAGCATGTTCCCCCTGGCCTGATTGCCATGCAGCTCCCTCTCCTGGCCTCAACCTTCCTGACGGTCTTCCTGGCCGAGTTGGGCGACAAGACCCAACTGGCGATCGTCACCATCAGCGGCACCTCGAGCCGCAGCGGCGCCGTCTTCGCCGGCAGTGCCAGCGCTCTGGTTCTCGCCAGCCTGCTGGGGGCAGGCGCCGGGGGGTCCCTCTCCGCCGTCATCCCGACCGATGCCCTGCAGCTGGCCGCCTCAGTGGGATTTCTCGTGATCGGCGGCCGTCTGCTCTTAAAAGCCGGCCAGGACGACGAAACCGAGGAAATCGCCCAGGACGCTGAGTAGGATGGTGAGGCTTCAGCAGCACTCGAAGGCGTTGGCCGTCTTCAAGTGATGCCTGGGGCACGCAGAACCACCACCTCATTTGGGCTTGTCCGCTCCGCAGAAGCCCACCCCAACAGCCATGAAGTTCACGGTCGCGGACCTCATCGAGCAGCTCCCGCAGCAGGAGCCCCTCAGCCTCAGCAAGCTTGAGAAAGGACTGGGCCTGAGCACCAAGGCCGACAAGGAACAGCTGCGCATCGCCCTCACCGCCCTCGCCCGCGCTGGGGTGCTCGAGGAAGCCGACGAGGGCATCAGTCGCGTCGAGGACGAGGGCCTGATCGAAGCCCGGCTTCGCTGCAGCAGCAAAGGGTTCTGCTTCGCCCTGCGCGAGGACGGCGGAGAAGACATCTACATCCGCGACAACCAGCTCAACCACGCCTGGAACGGTGACCGGGTCCTGGTTCGGGTTACCCGTGAGGGCGGGCGTCGGCGCTCACCGGAGGGCGGGGTGCAATGCATCCTGCAGCGCAACACCACCAGCCTCCTGGCCCAGGTGGAGCAGCAAAACGACCTCCTGGTGGCGGTCCCCCTGGACGACCGTCTGTTGACAGCCATCAACCTGCCCGCCGGGGATAGCGAGCACCTCAAACCCGCCACCGAAGCCGTGGTGGAGGTCAAGGTCGATCGCTACCCCGTCGGGCAACTCGCCCCCGAGGGCCACGTCGCCCGCAGCCTTGCGGTCAATGCCGGACCGGAGGCTGATCTAGATCTGCTGCTGACCAAACACGGTCTGCGGGAGCTGCCCGCCGCACCGAAGAGCACGGCCAAGGCCCTCGAGCTCAAATCCCGGGATGACCTGACCGCTCTACCCACGCTTGTTCTGCAGCTCTGGGGCAGTGCTGAAGCGCCACTCCTGCCAGCGGTCTCCCTGGAATCCCTGGAGAACGGCCAGCGGCTCTGGGTGCACGCCCCTGCCATTGCTGAACGGGTGGGTTTTGGCAGCGCCCTGGACCTCTTCCTGCGGGAGCGGAGTGAAGCGCTCTGCGTCGGTGAAAGCTGGCTGCCCTACCTGCCCAGCGCCACCACCAAAGCAGCGGCCTTCAAAACCGGAACGCCCGCTGCGGCCCTCTCGGTGGCCCTCGATCTCAACGCCGAAGGGCAGCTGGAGCACTTCCGCTTCTGCCGGAGCACCATCTCGGCCGACGGGCTGGTTGACACCAAAGCCCTGCAGGCCCTGGCCGATCGCAAACCGAAGGCGCGCACGACCCCTGCCGCCCTGAAGGGGCTCAAGGATCAACTGCCCCTGCTGGAGCAGCTGATCGCCCTGGCCCAGACCCTCCGGCAGAACCGCCTGAGCCAGGGCTCGATTGATCTGGACCTGGGCATCCCCAACCTGGAGGGGCTCGCGGAGCTAGCGATTCCCGAACCGGATGAGCGCCGCCAGGGCTGGATGGTTCAGCTGGATCCAGCCCTCTCCACCGCCGGCTTGCTGCGGGAGATGGTCCTCCAGGCTCACCGGGCCTTGGGACGCCACATGGCCGCTCTGGAGCTCCCGGCGATCTATGCCCTCAATGGTGCGCCCGATGCCGAGGCCCTCAACGACGTGGCCAAAGCCGCTCTGGCCCTCGAGATCCCCCTGGAACTCTCGGCCGATGGCAACGCCAGCGCCCAGGAGCTGGCCGTGGCCTTCGCCGCCAGCGACCGCGCCCGGGTGCTGCAACAGCAACTGCGGGACCCCCTGAAACCCGTCAGCCTCAGTGCAGAGCCCGGCAGCAACACCCTGGCCGCAGAGGACAAGGCCTACGCCCCTTGGTGCTGTGCGGCCCTGCACTACGCCGACCTCTGGAACCAGCACCTGTTGGTGCTGTTGATGAGTGAGGGGAAAGATCGTCCCTCCGTGCGGCACAAAACCCGCGTCGACATCACCTCCGATGAAAGCCATGGGGTGATCGACTGGCCCCTGCTGACCGCCAGCCAGCTCTCCCCCGTCGAGGAGGCCCTCACAGGAGCACTGCTGCATCGCTTAAACGAGCGCGGCCGCTTTGTGAGCGAACTCCAGGGCGACGCCCTGGCCATGGCCCAGGCCCGTCAAGCCGAACCGCTTGTGGGCCAAACCCTGACCGGAACCATCAGCGGCGTGCAGAGCTATGGCTTCTTCGTGGAAGTGCCCCCGTCCCACGTCGAGGGCCTGGTGCACGTCAGCTCCCTGAAGGACGACTGGTACGAGTACCGCTCCCGTCAGAACAAGCTGGTGGGTCGCAAGAACCGCCGCGCCTACATGCTGGGCGACCAGGTGGAAGTCACCATCCAAAAGGTCGATGTCCTGCGGCATCAGATCGATCTGGCCGTGGTCCTGCCCGAGGGTTACGAGGAGTTCAGCCCCGACGACTCCAGCGACACTGACGCGGACGGCGAGGACTGAGCGTTGAGCGACAGCAGCGCCCAGGCAGCGCCGCTGCCCATCGTTCTGGCCGTCTCCGGAGCCAGTGCTCAACCCCTGGCCGAGCGGGCCCTCCAGCTGTTGCTTCTGGCGGGGGAATCCGTGGATCTCATTGTCAGTCGCGGAGCGATCGGCGTCTGGCAAGCCGAACTTGGTGTGCGGGTCCCCAGCGAGCCATCCGCCCAGGAAGCCTTCTGGCGCGAACGCCTCGGCTGCAGCAGCGGGGAACTGCGTTGCCACCGCTGGAATGATCAATCCGTGGCCATCGCCAGTGGCAGCCATCGCACCCGCGGGATGGTGATCCTTCCCTGCTCCATGGGAACCGTCGGGCGAATCGCCTCAGGGGTCGCCACCGATCTGATGGAGCGCTGCGCGGATGTCCATCTCAAGGAAGGCCGGCCGCTGGTGATCTGCCCGCGGGAAACCCCCTGGAACCTGATCCACCTGCGCAACCTCACCACGTTGGCGGAGGCGGGAGCGCGGATCGCCCCCCCCGCCCCCGCCTGGTATCACCAGCCGACATCCCTGGAGGAGATGGTGGACTTTTTGGTGATCCGCGTGTTCGATTGCCTCGGTTATGAGCTCGGTCAGCTGCAGCGCTGGACCGGTCCGATCCAGCCCTGAGGCACTCCATCGCCCCTGTGTTGAAACGCATCCTGCTGCTGCCGCTGCTCTCGCCACTGCTGGCGACCCTGGTCGTGGGAGCGGTGAACCCCAAGCCAGCGGTGGCCGTGCGCGTCCTCACCTGGACCTCACCCGCCCTGCCCCTGGGCCTCTGGATCGCCGGGGCATCCAGCCTGGGGGCTGGCCTCAGCGCGGCCGGGGCAGCCTTGGCTCTGCAGGGCGGAGGACCGCAAATCCTGCCCCGCCGCTCCGTTCGCCGCCGCCCTGAGCCCGAGTCCTGGGCGGGATTCAGCCCGCCAGCTGAAGAGCGCCCGCGGCGAGCAGCGCCCGAGCGGGAGGACTGGGGGGCCGAAACTGAGCCAGAGCGCCCGCAAAGCGCCTGGGCTGGCCCCAGCCGCGGGGCCGCCGATCCCGCCCCAACGGTGTCCGTTCCCTTTCGCGTCATCCGGCGCGGCCAAAGCAGCGCCAGCGCGACACCCCCACCTGCGGCAAGCAGCCCCGATCCTGACGATTGGGGAAGCAGCAGCTCAGAGGAGTGGTGAGCACTCCCTAAAGTTCAGCCAACGTCTGGATTGAGGCCTGCACCGGTGACCGATTCCGCCCAACCCGCAGCAAGCGCCGCAGACGCCAAACCAGCCAAGGCGGCGAAACCTCCGGCCCCGGAAGACAAGCCCTTCGCGGAGTTTGTCCCGAATCTGCTGATTCCGGCTCTGGCCAAGGAAATCGAGGCCTACGGCGGCCCCAGCGACTGCAACCTGAGCTTTGAGCAGGGGCCCATGCCCGTGGTCGGCAGCAGCTGTTGGCAGGTGAAGGGCAGCCTCCCCAATGGACGGCGCTTCTGGCTCTGCTTCACCAGCGACTCCATCAGCTCGGCCAAAACCATCGCCCTGGCTGAAGCCGGCAGCGAACCGAGCCTGCTGGAGTCATTTTTGATTGACGAGAAAAAAATGACCCAGGCGCTGCTGGTCTCACGGCTGGTGCAGCGTCTGAACGGTCAGAAATGGCTCGGGGCCAACTAAACCTGCGAGTGATGAAGCCCTTCAACGGGCTGGCACCAAAGCCGCCTACGATGGGTTTTGCTCCGTTCAAGCCGCCCGATGGTGCCTCCCACCGCCGTTGCCTCATCTGACGCCGCAACAGCCATCGGCACGCCCAATGCACCGGCCACGAAGGATCCGGTGAAGGACACAATCTTGACTCCGCGGTTCTACACCACGGATTTCGAGGCCATGGCTGCCATGGACCTCAGCCCCAACGCCGATGAGCTGGAAGCCATCTGCGAGGAGTTCCGCAAGGACTACAACCGCCATCACTTCGTTCGCAACGAGGAGTTCGAAGGCGCCGCCGACAAACTCGATCCCGAGACCCGCAAGGTCTTCGTCGAGTTCCTCGAGCAGAGCTGCACCTCCGAGTTCTCCGGATTCCTGCTCTACAAGGAACTGAGCCGTCGGATCAAAGAGCGCAACCCCCTGCTGGCCGAGTGCTTCGCTCACATGGCCCGCGATGAGGCCCGCCACGCTGGCTTCCTCAACAAGTCGATGAGCGACTTCGGTCTGCAGCTCGACCTCGGCTTCCTCACCGCCAACAAGGCCTACACGTACTTCAAGCCCGAATACATCTTCTACGCCACCTACCTGAGCGAGAAGATCGGCTACTGGCGCTACATCGCCATCTTCCGCCACCTCGAGAAGAACCCCGACAGCAAGATCTTCCCGATCTTCAACTTCTTCGAGAACTGGTGCCAAGACGAGAACCGCCACGGCGACTTCTTCGATGCCCTGATGAAGGCGCAGCCCAAGAGCGTCACCGGCCTGCGTGCTCGCCTCTGGTGTCGCTTCTTCCTGCTGGCCGTGTTCGCGACGATGTACGTCCGGGACGTGGCTCGCAAGGAGTTCTACGAAGCCCTCGGCCTCGATGCCCGCGAGTACGACAAGTACGTCATCGCCAAGACCAACGAGACCACCGCGCGGGTCTTCCCCGTGGTCCTGAACGTCGACCATCCGAAGTTCTATACGCGTCTTGAGCGCCTGGTGCGCAACAACGACAAACTCAGCGCTGCTGATGAAGGCAACGCCCCAGCTCCCCTCAAGGTTCTGCGCAAGCTGCCCTACTGGGTCGCCAACGGTGCCGAGATGGCCAAGCTGTTCTTCACGAACCCCATCCGCAGCGAGAACTACCAGCCCGCCGTTCGCTGATTCCTGCGTCATTCGCAGTTCCCCGTAGGGGGTTAGGCCCTGGTCGCTTTGGCCAGGGCCTTCTTGCTAGGACCGTGATGGCCCGCTGCCATCCATGCCCAACCGTCAACAACCCGCGTGATTGCCTCCATCCCGTCCCACGCTGAGCTGTTACTCGGCCCCTTTGATCAGCGCTGGAGCCCGCGCCTGGAATCACTCCTGGCGATGGGCAAAGCCGCCGGCGCCGATCTCGTTGAGATCTTCCTGGAGCGGACCGATCACCTCGGTGTCCTGGCCGAACAGGACACCATCACGAGCGTGACGCCGGCCTTCGGCATGGGAGCTGGCATCCGGGTGTTTCGGGACCAGCGGGACGGCTTTGTCAGCACCAACGACCTCAGCGAGGCCGGACTGACGACGGCGCTGACCCAAGCCCTCGGGATGTTGGGACTGGACCTGGACGGAACGGGGCTCAGCGGCTTCGAAGGTCTACCGGCCCTCAGGGATTTCGCCCTGGAGAAAAACCTCTGGCTCAGCAGCTGCCCTGAGCTGACCGAGAGCACCCAGAAGCTTCTGGAGGGAACGGCCCAGCTGCAGCAGAAGGGCAAGCATCTCCAGGCCCGCCGGGGCAGCTATGCCCGGGACTGGCAGGAAGTGATGGTGGCCGCCAGTGACGGCACCTTTGGCCGGGACATCCGTCTGCATCAATCCGTTGGCCTCAATGTCCTGGCCGCCGATGGTGATCACCGGGCCGGCGTCGGACGCCGCTACGGCACCTCCGACAGCCCAGACGATCTGCGCCAGTGGGATGTCGCCCAGGCCGCCGATGAGGTCTGTACGAGTGCCGGCAACATGCTCTACGCCGACTACGTCGAGGCCGGCCAGATGCCAGCGGTGCTGGCCAACCGCTTCGGTGGAGTGATCTTCCACGAGGCCTGCGGCCACCTCTTGGAAACCACCCAGGTGGAGCGCGGCACCACCCCCTTTGCCGAGAAGGTCGGCGAGACGATCGCCCATGAAGCCGTCACCGCCATCGATGAAGGGCTGACGGGCGGCGCCTTTGGCTCCCTCTCGATGGATGACGAGGGACTGGAGGCCCAACGCACCGTGCTGATCGAGAACGGTGTCCTCAAGCGTTTCCTCAGTGACCGCGCTGGAGAACTGCGCACGGGCCATGCCCGCACCGGCAGCGGACGGCGCCAAAGCCACACCTTTGCCGCCGCCAGCCGCATGCGCAACACCTACATCGCGGCGGGGCCCCATCAACCGGAGGACCTGATCGCCTCGGTGGACCGCGGCCTCTACTGCAAGTCCATGGGCGGTGGCAGTGTCGGACCCACCGGTCAGTTCAACTTCGCCGTGGAGGAGGGCTACCTGATCGAAGACGGCAAGCTCACCAAACCCGTGAAGGGCGCCACCTTGATCGGCGAGGCCAAGGAAGTGATGCCGCGCATCTCGATGTGCGCCAACGACCTCGAGCTAGCCGCAGGCTTCTGCGGTTCTGTCAGCGGCAGCATCTTTGTCACCGTCGGACAACCCCACATCAAGGTCGACTCCATCACCGTGGGGGGCCGCTGAGATGAGCCAAACCAACCAAAGCCTCAACGCCGAGCAGCTGCGCAGCCAGCTCGAGGGAATCGCCCAGCAGCACGGCATCCGCCAGTGGGACCTCGGCGCAGCCTGCAGCACCGACACCTCCGTGCAGGTCGACCGCGGCGAACCCAAGCAACTCAAGGGGGCCCAGCGCAGTTCGATCACGATCCGTGTCTGGAACAGTGAAGGGCTGGTCGGCACCACCAGCACCTCGGACCTCTCCCAAAGCGGACTGGAGCGAGCCCTCTCCGGTGCCCGGGATGCCGCGGCATTCGGGAACGCCGAAGAGACGCCTGCCTTCTCACCCCTGGCCACAGCACCGCTGACGGCCCTGGATCAACCGCTGCATCAGCCCCAGGGCATCCTCAAGTTGCTCGAGCAGCTCAAGGCCGCAGAGCATGATCTGCTCGGACGCCACCAGGCGATCAGCACCGTTCCCTACAACGGACTGGCCGAGCGCAGCAGCGAACGGATTTACCTCAACAGCGATGGGGCCTGCCGTCAGCAGCAGCTGACCACCGCCAGCATCTACCTCTACGCCCGGGCCGAGGAGAGCGGCCGCAAACCGCGCAGTTCCGGTGCCGTACGCCTGGCCTACGGCGCCTCAGACCTCGACATTGCCGGCTGCATTGACGAGGCCGCCGAGCGCACCATCAGCCACCTGGATTACGCCCCGGTGGAGACCGGCCGTTACACCTGTGTGCTCAGTCCCGAGGCCTTCCTCGATCTGATCGGCGCCTTCAGCAACCTCTTCAATGCCCGTTCGGTGCTGGACGGGGTCAGCCTCAGCCAGAAGGACTCCATCGGCCAGAGCCTGGCGGTGCCCTTCCTCTCGATCGACGACAACGGCCTGCACCCCGGCAACATTGGCGCCTCCAACTTCGATGGAGAGGGAACGCCCACCCGCAAGCTGTCGCTGCTGGAGGGGGGAGTACTGAAGAACTTCCTGCACTCCGAGGCCACGGCCCGGGCCTTTGGGGTGGCTCCCACCGGCCACGCCGGTCTCGGGGCCAAGGTGTCTGTCGGTCCCGACTGGTTTGAGATTGGCCCCACCCCCGGCACAAGCGGCGGCCAGAGCGGTCTCGATCGGTTCAAGGCCGATCAGCCAATCATCTGGATTGACTCCCTCTCTGCCCTGCATGCCGGGGTCAAGGCCAGCCAAGGCTCCTTCTCCCTGCCCTTCGACGGTTGGTTGATCAAGGGCGGCGAAGCCCGCTCCATCGATGCCGCCACCGTGGCCGGCGATATCCGCCAGGTGCTTAACGCGATTGTCGGCTTCGAGGGCGAGGCCAAGGTCACCCCCGACGGGCTCTGCCCGATGGTCTGGGTGGAGGGTCTCTCGATAACCGGCGAGGCCTAAGGGCAAGCGATGCGGATCCTCTTTTGGGGTACCCCGGCCTACGCCGCCGTCAGCCTCGACGCGTTGGTCAACGGCGGACATGAGCTGGTGGGTGTCGTCACCCAACCGGACCGCAGGCGCGGACGCGGCAAGGCACTGATGCCTTCCCCGGTGAAGGCACGCGCACTTGAACTGGGCATCCCTGTATTCACCCCGGAGCGGATCCGCAAGGATCCGGAATGCCAACGACAACTCGCCGAACTGGGGGCCGATGTCTACGTCGTGGTTGCCTTTGGCCAAATCCTCCCGCGTGAGGTGCTGCAGCAACCACCCCTGGGCTGCTGGAACGGCCATGGCTCACTGCTGCCCCGCTGGCGTGGCGCAGGCCCGATCCAATGGAGCCTGATCGAAGGCGACGCTGAAACCGGCGTCGGGATCATGGCGATGGAGGAGGGGCTCGACACCGGACCGGTACTTCTGGAGCGCGCCATTCCCATCGGCCTGCGGGAGAACGCCCACCAGCTGGCCGAACGACTGGCCCGGCTCACCGGCGAGCTCCTGGTCGAGGCCCTGCCCCAGATCGAAGCCGCTGGACCCGGCCCGGAACAGGAACGCCTGCAGCGGCTGGGTGTGCGGGTCCAGCCGGAGGAGGGCATGACCTACGCCCGGATGCTGGCCAAGGAGGATTTTCAGATCGAGTGGTCCGCCTCAGCCCTGGCCATCCACCGCAAGGTGATGGGGCTCTACCCCGGCGCCAGCAGCAGCTGGAAGGGCAAACGCCTGAAGGTGCTCTCCTCTGAACCCCTGGTCAAACGTCTCACCGCTGAACTCAGCCCGGAGGCCCAAGCCTTGGCCGAACGCTGGGGGCTGAATCCAGGCGAAGGGTCCAGCCACACCCCCGGGACCGTGCTGGAGTGCGTCGACTCCACCGGACTGGTGGTGGCCAGCTCCGGCTGTCCCCTGCTGATTCGCGAGGCCCAGCTGGAGGGGAAGAGCGCCAGCCACGGCACCCAACTGCTGCAACAACTCGGCGCGGTGCCGGGCGACCGCCTAGGGGACTAGGCCACCAGGAACTGATAGGCGTCGTTCACCCGCCGAAACGCCTCCGCGGTTCCGCCCACATCGGGGTGGTGCTGTTTCACCAGCCGGCGGTGGGCCTGCTTGATCGCCTGTTTGGAGGCCCCCCACTCCAACCCCAGCACCGTGAGGGCCGCCACGCGGCGGGGGTCCCGTCCCTGTTCGGTGGACTGGTGCTGGCGGTCCGTGCGGCGCTGATCGCTGCGCGTCCTGCGGTTGTTGTTGTGGTTGCTGGTCCTCTGCCGCTGGCGCAGTTCCAGCACAACCCGCTGGGGGTCGTCGTCGAGCCATTCGATCGCGCTGACGCCGTAGAGGGCAAAGGCCGCCAGGACGGCACAGCGCTTTTTGTTGATCGGGCTGGGCGTCGCCGCATAGAGATCGCGTCCCAGGCCCGGCACCAGATGGTCGAGGCGCTGCTGCAGGTTCAACTGCGGCAGGAAGCTGCTGCGGTTCAGCTGCTCGATCAGCTCCTCCAGGCCGCTTTGGCGCAGAACGGCCCAGCCCTTCTGCTCCGCCAGGGCTGCACCCCAGCGCTCCACCTGGGCAGAGGACACCAGCGCTTGGGGTGGCCGCCAATGCTGGCGGCTGGGTTCCGGTCGCTGGCGGAGGAGCTCCAACTGCCGGCGCAGCTGACGCACCTCACGCCGCAGTGCTTCGTTCTCTTGAAGCAGCGCGTCCACATTGCTCGTAACCCGCTGCTGCGGGCGCGGCTCTGCGGACCAGCGCCTGGGATCAAAGCCCACGCCGGCTCAAGGGCGGCGCGAGGAGGAGCGTGCCGCGGGACGTCCGCTGCGGCTGACACCGCCGCGATTGCCAACACCGCGGTTGCCACCACCACCACGGCTCGAGCGACCGCGGCCGCCGCTCAGGTCCAGCGGAGGAGCCGAGAGCACCGTGGGCTCAAAGCCCGGGATCTCCTGCTTGGGCAGCTTTTTGCCCGTCAGGCGTTCAATCGCCCGCAGCAGCTCATGCTCTTCAGCGGCCACCAGGGAGACGGCATGGCCGCTGTGGCCCGCCCGGCCGGTGCGGCCGATGCGGTGGACGTAGTCCTCGGCCTGGTTCGGCAGATCGAGATTCACCACATGGGGCAGCTGATGAATGTCAATGCCGCGGGCGGCGATGTCGGTGGCGACCAACACCCGCAGCTCGCCGCTCTTGAACCCCGCCAGGGCACGGGTGCGGGCCCCTTGGCTCTTATTCCCATGGATCGCCGCCGCCGCCATGCCTTCGGCACTGAGCCTGTCGGCGACGCGATTCGCGCCGTGCTTGGTGCGGGAGAAGACCAGCACCTGCTGCCAGTCATTGCTGGCGATCAGATGGCAGAGCAAATCCGGCTTGCGCGCCATATCGCAAGGGTGAAGGATGTGCTCAACCGTTGCCGCCGTGCGGTTTTCGGGGGTGACCTGAAGCTGGACGGGCTCATGGAGCAGACCCGTCGCCAAGCGACGAATCGAGGTCTCGAAGGTGGCCGAGAACAGCAGGTTTTGGCGCTTCGCCGGCAGCAGCCGCAGGATTTTTTGGATGTCGCGGATGAAGCCCATGTCGAGCATCCGATCCGCTTCATCCAGCACCAGGATCTCGACGCGATCCAGGCTGATCGCCCCCTGCTGGACCAGGTCCATCAGGCGGCCCGGCGTGGCCACCAACACATCGGCGCCAGCCTGCAGCCGGGTGATCTGCGGATTGATCTTGACCCCGCCAAAGACCACATCGCTGCGCAGGTCCAGGTGCCGGGAGTAGGCCTTGACGTTGTCGGCCACCTGGGCCGCCAGCTCGCGGGTGGGGGTCAGCACCAAGGAACGAACAATTCGCCCGCGGGCGTGGGGCCCATGGCGCAGGCGCTCCAGCATCGGCAGGGTGAAACCGGCGGTTTTACCGGTGCCGGTCTGGGCCGCTGCCATCACATCGCGGCCCGCCAGAACCGCCGGGATGCACTGCTGCTGAATGGAGGAGGGCTGGCTATAGCCCTTCTGCAGCACGGCCTCAACGATCGGACGCCCGAGCCCCAGGGCCGTAAACGGGGACTCCGCCAGCTGCTCCTCATCGACAGGCGGCAACACCGCGGGGGCCTCCGCTGTTGCAGAAGCGCTGGTCGACAGCCGCTTCACCGGAGCCGGCCGACGACGCTGCCGGGGAGAACGATCGGGGGAGGAGATAAGCAAACCTCGCGAAGCTTCACCCTACGGCTCAGGACTCGGTGTACAGCTGCCTGGCCTGATCCAGGGTGAGCTGCACTTCCTGATCGCTCAGCACCGAGGCTTCTGGCCAGGACTGATCAAGCCAGCGCCGCAGAACGGGCAGCTCCTGCAGGAAAAACGTCTCTTGTGCCGCCAGCACCCGAAATTTCAGGAACTCCAGCAGGCGTGCCCGAAGACGAGCAACCGGGATGGGGCGGCAGCGCGCGGGATCGACGGCCAACTCCAGGGCTGCGCCCGTCACAAGCTCCGGCAAGCGGGGAGCCAGGAGCTCCAGGCGGCCGTCCCGCTGAAAGTGGCGAACCTTGGTCTCGGGATGCGGGTAGTAAATCCAGCCCTCGACCGCGGCGCTCGAGGGCTGACGCAGGAGCACCCGCCAGAACGAGAAGGTCTCAGGCGGGTGCAGCGGTGTCCACGCCAACTGCTCAAAGCAGTGGTCGGGGTGGCTTAAGACCCAACGGCAGCCTGGGAAGTCCAGGTTGATCGTCCCCTGGACACAGTCCGAGAGGTCCAAGCCGCCCTGCAGAAAAAACGGCGACTGCAGGGCAATCGTTCCAGCGGGATAGGGACTGTCGCTGGCCGACCCCGAGGCCACGCCATGGCCTCTGGCCACGATTCCCCGATGCCAGAGGCCCTCCATCAGCCCTCGCCGCGCAGGCTGTGGTGGGCGCAGCGCTCACAGGGACCCGCCGGCAGCACCGCGCAACGCAGCAGCGGTGAGCGGGCATTGAACTGACAACTGGGGTCACCGATGACCCATTGCCCCTGCCACCAGCGCGCATCCGCAGGGCGGCGCTGGGCCTTGACCTGGAGGGCAATGGAGCTGAGCTCGTAGCGCCCGCCGCGCAGCTGGTAGCGGTGGTGGCGCTGCAGCACCAGATAGCTCCGCTCGGGGAGCTCCAGCCAGCGCCCGGGTTGGGGCACCTCCTCGAGCTCGAGACGGTCGATCAGTTGGTTGCTGCCGGCCTGCCGCAGTTCAACGCGCATCGGCTCTAACCCTCGGCCTCCTCAGGGACGCGCTGGGAGAAGCCCCAGGCAAAGAGCAGGGCCACGACCGCCAACAGCCCCCATTCCGGAGGAACCACTTGCGGCGCCACCAGACGCAGCAGCAAACGGATCCCCACCAGGCCAACGGCCAGATAACCAGCCGCTTCGAGGTGGCGATAGACCTCAAGCCAGCGGATAAACAGCCCGGAGGTCAGCCGCAGGGCCACCACCCCGAGCACCCCGCCAATCATCACCAACAGCAGGTTGTCGCTCACGGCCACCGCCGCCGCCACGCTGTCGAGGGAGAAGGCCAAATCCGTCAGGGCCAGGGTGACCACCACCCCCGAGAGCCCCTTGACCGCTCCATCAGCTGCGGAGTCATCGCTGGGCTCTGGATCCCCTGTTTCAGCCTCGCTGGACCTCAAGTTGGTGACACAGAGCCACAGCAGATAGCCCGCCGCCAGCAGCTGCAGCGGCCAGAAGTCCAGCACCCATTGGGCCGCCGCAATCAAGATCAGCCGGAAGACCAGGGCCAGCCCCAATCCCAGGTTCAGGGCCTGACCCTGGAGCTTCGGATCGTGCAGCCGCCTTGAGATCGCCGCGAGGGCAATGGCGTTATCGGCGGAGAGCACCGCCTCAAGGGCCACGAGCAACGGCAGCAGCAACAGCAGCTCACCCCACTGATCCGCCGATTGGATCAGTGGCGATAGGGATGGAATTGACTCCGCTTCCATGCCGTTGCTGCAGAGCCTTCCTTGGCTCGCCAGTGTAGAAACGCCACAACGACGAGCCGACCATGGAGAGCAGCCTGTCGTTTCGGGCGCGTCTGGTGCACGCCGAAGCCGGCAAGCGCGTGGTCCAACTCAGTGCCTGGAGGGGATCCCAGTGCCTCGGTAGTGCCCTGGGGGAAGCGGAGAACGCCGAACTTGCCGAGGAGCGAGCCCTGGAGCGGCTGCAAAGCCGACTGAATCACCAAGTCCCTGCGCCGGCATCGGCACCGGCACCAGCTGAGCCACCGGTCCGCCACGCCGTGGTCAGGCGGCCGCCCGCTGAGGAGACCAGCGATCCCGCTCCGGCAGCCGCTCCCGAGGCGGTGCAGCCAACCCTGCCGCAGGCTCCAGTCGTCGAGGCCCAAGAGCCAGCGACCGATCCCGAGGACTGGAGTGATGAACTGGCTGAGATCGACATTCAGCTCAAACGCTTGGGCTGGGAGCGCAGCCAAGAGGGGACCTATCTGCAACGGGCCTTCGGCCACCCCAGCCGCAACCGCATCACCAACTACGCCGATCTGGCCGCCTACGTCCGCAGCCTGAGGGTGCTCGAGCCGGGCTGCGATCCCGCCTCCGCGTCGATTCCCCTCAGACGGCGCGATTTGCTCCAGCAGAGCGATCAGCTGCTCGCCTCCTTGCAATGGGATGCCAACCGCGGCCGCCAGGCCCTGGAGCAGCAGTTCAACCTCAGTAGTCGTCAACAGTTGAGTGATGAACAGCTGCTGGCGTTCAACATGCAGCTGGAGACAACACTCATCGGCGCCGGCAGTGGCGCGCCAGCAGCTCCCAGCCCAGGTTGAGCTGCTCCTGGTTGGCGTAGGCCTCCTCCTCGAGCCCCCTTTGCTCGCTCGAGGCCTTGGCATAGAGCGGCTGCTGCAGATGGCGCCGCCCTGAGGCGTTCAGGCTGCGGCTCAGTCCCAGCAGCTGCGGCCGGGCATGGATAGAGCCGCCCTTGCAGCTCTGGGCCACATGGATCGCCTCGTGGTTGAGGACCCGCGTGAAGTTGACCGTCCCTTTGGAGGCGACATCGGGCCGCAGGCGCAACTCACCGCGACGCGGATTCCACTCACCGGCGGCTCCCTTCTGTTTGGGCTGGCGCACCACCAGCACCACACCGCTGCGCTCCAGCTGCTCCAGCAGCAAGCTGATCGCCTCCCGCTCACGGCTGTAGCTGGGTGGATTGGCGATCAACTGCCGCAGCGCTGATGCGGTGAGGGGCTTCTCCCCCAGGCGACGGCGATAGGTGATCCGCTGCCCCCCGCCCGGCAGACGCTCCACCCGGGGCAGCCAGAGCTGATCCGCCTGATCCAGCCGTTGAAACAGGGCCCGCTGGCTAGAGGCCGTCAGTTGCCAGTTCAGGGGCAAGGGCGGGGCCAGGGCAGGCGCTGAGCTACTGGCTTGGGCGACCTCCTCAGCAACCAGCTCCCCCTCGGGTTCCCCCAGCCGACTCAGGCCCGCCCCGGCCAGCAACAGAAGCGCCAGGGCCAGCAGCAGACGCCTCCCTTGCCTCACCGCAGCCCGCCTCAGCTGCCCACCATTCTCTTGCCAAGATGGTCAGCTGTGCTTTGAGCCCCATGCCCCTCTCCGCCCTGGTGCGCCAACTGCAGCAGGTGGCCCTCAGTGGAGAGGTTCTGCAGCGGTGCAACAGGGATGAGCGCCTGCGGCTCTCCGGTGCGGGACGCGGCGCCCGGGCCCTGATCAGCAGCGTCCTGGCGGGCTGCGCCGAGGCGCCGCTGCTGGTGGTCGTGCCCACCCTGGAGGAGGCCGGACGCTGGGCCGCCCTGCTGGAGCTGATGGGCTGGAGCAGCGCCCAGCTCTACCCCACCAGCGAGGGCAGCCCCTACGAACCCTTTGATCCCACCAGCGAGATCACCTGGGGACAACTGCAGGTGCTCAGCGAGCTGCTGGATGCCAAGGGCCGCTGCGCCATCGTCGCCACCGAGCGCGCCCTGCAGCCCCACCTGCCGCCGCCGCCGGCCCTGCAGGCCCAGTGCCTCAGCCTGCGCAAAGGGGATGAATTTGAGCTCGAGGCCCTCGGAGAAACCCTGACCCGCCTGGGCTATGAGCGGGTCACCAGCATCGAGCAGGAGGGCAGCTGGAGCCGCCGCGGCGACATCGTCGACGTCTTCCCGGTCAGCGCCGAACTCCCCGTTCGTCTCGAGTTTTTCGGTGAGGAGCTGGAGAAGCTGCGGGAATTCGATCCCGCCAGCCAGCGCTCCCTCGATCCGATCGAGGTGGTGCGGCTCACCCCCAGCGGCTACGGCCCCCTGATTGCCGATGCCCTGCGTGAGGGCATGCCCGAGGGTCTCGATCAGCTGCTCAGCCCCGAGGCCAGCGAACAACTGCTGGAGGGCGGAACGCCGGAGGGGATGCGGCGGCTGATGGGTCTGGCCTGGAGCGAGCCGGCCTCCCTGCTGGATTACCTGCCCGAAGGCACGCTGATCGCCATCGATGAGCGGCGCCACTGCCTCTCCCACGGCCAGCAGTGGTTCGACCACGCCATCGAGCACCACGCTGAGGTCTGCGCTGAACTCGGCGTCGCGCTACCGGCCGTGCTGCACCGCAGGCCCGAAGAGGCCCTGGCCGCTGCTGAGCGCTTCCAGGGCTTTGACCTGGCGGAGCTCCAGGAGAGCGACAACCACCCCAACAATTTCGACCTCTCGAGCCGGCCCGTGCCGGCCTACCCCAACCAATTCGGCAAGCTCGCCGAACTGATCAAAGGCTTCCAAAAGGAGAAGGCGCGGGTCTGGTTGCTCTCGGCCCAGCCCAGCCGGGCCGTGGCCCTGCTGGAGGAGCACGACTGCATCAGCCGCTTCGTCCCCAACCCGGCGGATCACCCGGCGATTGATCGGCTGATCGAGCAGAACACCCCCGTCGCCCTCAAGACCAAGGGCACCGCTGAACTCGAGGGTCTGCAGTTGCCGGCCTGGAAGCTGGCCCTGATCACCGACCGGGAGTTCTTCGGCCAGCACTCCCTGGCGGCCAGCGGCTATGTGCGCCGCCGGCGCAAGGCCGCTAGCCGCACGGTCGATCCCAACAAGATGCGCCCGGGCGACTTCGTGGTGCACCGCAACCACGGCATCGGCAAATTCCTGAAGCTCGAGAAGCTCGCGATTGGCAGCGAAGCCCGCGACTACCTCGTTGTGCAGTACGCCGATGGCCTGCTGCGGGTCGCCGCCGACCAGCTGGGCAGCCTCGGGCGCTACCGGGCCACCAGTGACAGCCCCCCGGACCTCAACCGGATGGGCGGAACCGCGTGGAACAAAGCCAAGGAGCGGGCGCGCAAGGCCGTCCGCAAGGTCGCCCTCGATCTGGTCAAGCTCTACGCCGAACGGCACAAGGCTCCGGGCTTCGCCTTCCCGGTGGATGGCCCCTGGCAGAACGAACTCGAGGACTCCTTCCCCTACGAGCCCACGCCTGATCAGGTCAAGGCGATTGCCGATGTCAAACGGGACATGGAGCAGCCCCAGCCGATGGACCGCCTGGTCTGCGGTGATGTGGGCTTCGGCAAAACCGAAGTCGCCATCCGCGCGATCTTCAAGGCCGTCACCGCCGGCAAGCAGGTGGCAATGCTCGCCCCTACAACCGTTCTGGCCCAGCAGCACTGGCGCTCGCTCTCGGAGCGCTTTGCGCCTTATCCCATCAAGGTCAGCCTGCTCAACCGCTTCCGCACCAGCAGCGAGCGCAAGGTGATCCAAGAGGGCCTGGGCGAAGGCACCGTCGACGTGGTCGTCGGCACCCACCAACTGCTGGGCAAGGGCACCCAGTTCAAGGAGCTGGGCCTGCTCGTGGTGGATGAGGAGCAGCGCTTTGGCGTCAACCAAAAGGAAAAGATCAAGGCCCTGCGCAAGGACGTCGACGTCCTGACCCTCTCGGCAACCCCGATCCCGCGGACGCTCTACATGAGCCTCTCAGGGGTGCGGGAGATGAGCCTGATCACCACGCCACCGCCGTTGCGCCGGCCGATCAAAACCCACCTGGCGGCCCTCGATGAGGAAGCGGTTCGCAGTGCGATCCGCCAGGAACTCGATCGCGGCGGCCAGATCTTCTACGTCGTCCCCCGGGTGGAGGGCATCGAAGAGGTGGCCGAAGGGCTTCGGCAGATGATCCCCGGCCTACGGCTCCTGGTCGCCCACGGTCAGATGGCTGAAGGCGAACTGGAGAGCGCCATGGTGGCCTTCAACGCCGGCGAGGCCGACCTGATGCTCTGCACGACGATCGTGGAGAGCGGCCTGGACATTCCCCGGGTCAACACGATCCTGATCGAGGACGCCCATAAATTCGGCCTAGCCCAGCTCTACCAACTGCGCGGTCGCGTCGGCCGCAGCGGCATCCAGGCCCACGCCTGGTTGTTCTATCCAGGTGACGCCTCCCTGAGCGATGCGGCACGTCAGCGTCTGCGCGCGATTCAGGAATTTGCCCAACTGGGGAGTGGCTACCAACTGGCCATGCGCGACATGGAGATCCGCGGCGTCGGCAACCTGCTCGGGGTGGAGCAAAGCGGCCAGATGGAGACCATCGGCTTTGACCTCTACATGGAGATGCTCCAGGAATCCCTCGCCGAGATCCAAGGCCAGGACATCCCCGCCGTGGACGACACCCAGATCGATCTGCAGCTCACCGCCTTCATCCCCGGCGACTGGATCAGCGACAACGACGAGAAGATGGCGGCCTACCGCGCCGCGGCCGACTGCGTCAGCCCAGACAGCCTGCTGCAACTGGCGGCCGACTGGGTGGATCGCTATGGCGCCATCCCGGCGCCGGTCATCTCGCTGCTGCAGCTGATGGAGCTGAAGCTGCTGGCCAAACGCTGCGGCTTCTCACGGATCAAACCCGAGAAACCCAACATCGCCTTGGAGACCCCGATGGAGGAGCCAGCCTTCCGGCTGCTGCGCCAGGGATTACCCCAACACCTGCACGGCAGGCTCGTCTACCAGGCCGGTTCCGGCAGCACCGCCAAGGTCCTGGCACGGGGTCTGGGGGTCCTGCCCATGGAGAAACAGGTGGAGGAGCTGATGAACTGGCTCAAGCAAATGGCCGAGCAGATCCCGGGTGCCGATGGCCTGACCGATGCCCAACGGGCTGAACAGCTGAAGGCCAAGAACGAAGCCGTGCTGGCGGTTTAGGCCAAAGATGAGCGACCAGCGCAAAAGTCCGTTACAATTCCGTGAAGTGATGTAACGGACGCTCATGGGTCCCGGCCTCGGCGAAGTCATCGATCTCAGCAGCGGCTTCGGCGGAGGCCTGAGCTTTGTCTCTGGCTTGATCTCCCTGGTGGCCCTGGGTGTCTTCGCTCTGCTTCAAGCAGACACCGGCAACGATGACGACGACTCCACCCCTGGCGGCGGCTTGATGCAACCCGTGGGCAGCGCCGCCTGAGGTCAGCCCATAAGCGTGATCAGCTCAGCCCGCGGAGCAACCGCGGGCTTTTTTGTGGCCTAATTACTGAACGGGAGCCGCCAGCGCCGCTGGGACATTGGCACTGCTGGGGTTGTAGGCACGTGACTTCGTCAGGCTGCCGGCGGCCTTGACCTGCTTGAGCAGGGTCGATTCAGCCACACGGTATTGACTGTCCTTCTGGGTGCCCAGATCCTCCAGCCGCAGGCTCTGGATCTCGCGAGCGCTGAGCTTGGCGCGCACATCGGGATCAATGCCGTGCTTATGGATATCGCGACCGCTTGGGGTGAGGTACTTGGCGATCGTCACGGTCATTCCTGATCCATCGATCAGGCCGCGAACCGATTGGACCAGACCCTTGCCGAAGGTGGTCTCCCCCACCAACACAGCGCGGTGGTTGTCCTGCAGAGCACCGGAGAGGATTTCGCTGGCACTGGCTGAACCCTCATTCACCAGCACCACCAAGGGACGCTCGGTCAGGGCGCGGCCCACCGCCCGCTTGGTGTCCTGGATGCCATCGCGGGTCTTGGTGGAGACGATGACCCCCTCATTGAGCCATTGGCGGGCAATGGCGATGCTCGCCACCAGCAGGCCACCGGGGTTACTGCGCAGATCGAGCACGTAGCCCTGAACCTGCTCCTTCTCCAGATCCTTCAACGCCTGCGCCATGTCCTTGGCGGCATTGGCGTTGAACTGCTTCAGGCGGATGTAGCCAATCTTGGTGCCATCGGCACTGGTGTTGACCTGGGTGTCGACCGCATGGAGCTCAATGCGTGCACGCACCAGGGGCGTATCCAGCAGCTTGCCGTTGCGGCGGAGCTGCAGGGTCACGGTGCTGCCGGCCTTGCCGCGAATCAACTTGACCGCATCCTCGGTCGTCATCCCCTTGGTGCTCTTGCCGTCAATCGCGGTGATGACGTCCTTGGGCATCACCCCGGCGCGGGAGGCCGGAGATCCTTCAATCGGACTGACAACGGTGAGTTCTTTGCTGTCCTTATCAAGGCTCAGCTGGATGCCGACCCCGGAGAGTTCCCCAGAGGTGTCGATCTGCATCTCCTTGAACTCACGCGGATCGAGGAAGCGCGTGTAGGGGTCATCCAGGGTGGCCAACATGCCACGGATGGCCTCGTAGCTCTCCTTGGTGCTGCCGTAACTCTTGGAGAGAACCTGACGACGCAAGTCCTTCCACTTGTCGGTGGTGTATTTGCCGTTGGTATCGAGATAGTCCCGGAAGACGATCTGCCAGGTCTGATCAATGACTTCCTTCGGGCTATCGCTCACCAGCGATGCCGAACTGGGCATCAGCAGGGGAGGCAAGCAGATCGCCCCGACTGCGCCGGCACCGGCCAGAACAAGCAACAGGCCGCGTGGCTGAGTCATCAAGGCGCTCCTGAGGCCGGGAGATTGCTTCAACGTAGCTGCAATTCACACACCTCAGTTGGCGTGAAAACCGGAGATATCTAAGGGTTAGCCGTAGGGCCTCAGGGATCGACCCAACGGCCGTCGTCCTTGATCAAGGCAATCAAAGCCTCCACGCCCTCGGCCTCTGGAACCCGGCGGATCTCGTCGCGGCCGCGGTAGAGCGAAATCACACCGGGGGTTTTACCGACGTAGCCGTAATCGGCATCGGCCATCTCACCGGGGCCGTTGACAATGCAGCCCATCACAGCGATGTCGAGACCCGTGAGGTGGGAGGTGGCGTTGCGCACCTTGTTGAGCACGTCCTCCAGGTTGAACAACGTGCGTCCGCAGCTGGGGCAGCTGACGTACTCGACCATGGTCTTGCGCAGACCCAGGGACTGCAGGATCGAGTAGCAGACAGGGATTTCCTTCTCCGGTGCCTCGGTCAGCGACACCCGGATCGTGTCTCCCAGGCCATCGGCCAACAGGGTGGCAATGCCAGCGGTGCTCTTGATCCGGCCGTAATCACCGTCACCGGCTTCTGTCACCCCGAGGTGCAGGGGGTAGTTGAAGCCCTCGGCATCCATCCGGTCGGCCATCATCCGGTAGGCGGCCAGCATCACTGGAGCCCGCGAAGCCTTCATCGAGACCACGATGTTGTGGAAGTCGAGGCGGTCGCAGATGCGGATGAACTCCAGGGCGCTCTCCACCATCCCCAGGGGGGTGTCGCCGTAGGTGAACAGCATCCGCTCCGCCAGGGAGCCGTGGTTGACGCCAATGCGCAGGGCCTTGTCCTGGGCCTTCAGGAGGCTGACCAGGGGTTCAAAGGTCTCGGTGATGCGATCACCGATCTGGGCGATCTCTTCGGGGGTGAACTCGGTCCGATTCGGATCCGGCTTGTCAAAGACAAACAAGCCCGGGTTGATCCGGACCTTGTCGACATGGTTCGCCACTTCCAGGGCGATCTTCATGCCGTTGTGGTGCACATCAGCCACCAGGGGAACGGGCTGATAGGTGTCTTCCAGGCGCTTGCGGATCTCCCCCATCGCCTTGGCGTGGGCCAAGGACGGAACGGTGACGCGAACGATCTCGCAGCCCGCCTCATGCAAGCGACGGATCCCAGCGGTGGCCCCCTCGATGTCGAGGGTGTCCTCGTTGATCATCGACTGCACCACCACGGGGTGCTCGCTGCCGATCCAGAGGTCGCCCACCCGAACGCTGCGGGTCTGGCGGCGGCGGATCACCGTGTCGTAACGGGAGGACAGCTGCCCCGCCTCGGGCGTTGCGGTGAGAGAGGCAGTCATGGCAGCAGCGTTGGGCAGGCCGGTTGGGGCAAGCCTGTCACAACGGAGCGTCCAATTGGGCCAGGCGGCGCTGCACATCCTGCAGGTCCTGCCAGGTGAGCCACTTCGGGGCACCGCGCTCCTTGGAGGGATTGCGCAGCAGGTACGAGGGGTGGAAGACGGGCATCAACCAACGGCCTTCCCATTGGCGCCACTGACCGCGAATCTTGGTCATCCCGCCCTTGATGCCCAGTAGGCCCTCCACGGCCGTGGCCCCAGCCAACAGGATGACCGCGGGATCCACCAGGGCGATCTGACGATCCAACCAGGGCTTGCACGAGGCCATCTCCAAGGCCGTGGGCTTGCGGTTCTCCGGTGGCCGGCACTTGACGATGTTGCAGACGTAGGCGTCGCGATTGCTGTCGATGCCCACGCTCTCGAGCATGCGATCCAGCAGCTGGCCAGAGCGGCCGACAAAGGGCTGTCCCTGCTCATCCTCCTGAGCACCAGGACCCTCGCCGATGACCATCAGGCGCGCCTGGGGATTGCCGCGGCTGACCACGACCTGGCTGCGGCTGGAGCCCAACTTGCAGAGGCGACAGGCATCGCAGCTCTCCGCCAAGGACGCCAGGTCCTGTTCAAGGGAGGTGGCCGTCATCGCCCCGCAATCACTCGCGAGTCTCTCTAGCAATCAGCAGCAGGGCGTTGCCTTCGGGATCGTTCAACCAGGCCTCCCAACCGAAGGGCTCCTGACGCAGGGGCTCCAGCAGGGCGGCCCCCTGGGCCTGAGCCCGCTCGACCGCAGCCTGAAGGCCGGATGCGCCGCCGCTGAGCTGGATCGCCAGGGCGAGACGTCCCCGTTGGCGAGCGAGTGGTCTGGAGCGACTGGGGGCGTAGATCTCCAGCCAGCCCGAACCGGGCAAGGGCAGCCGCCAGTGGCTGGCACTCAAGCCAGCCTGCAGCGGCGCGAGGCAGACGGAGCCGTAGAAACGGGCCAAGGCCTCGGGGTCATCCGCCGCCAACACCAGGCCAACGGTCGGAGAGGTCAGTGGAGACATCGTTTCGGGGCCCGGCATGCGGCAGGATGCACAGCATCACCGGTTCGCCGCAAGGCGTGCCCCCCTGACGTCGCTGCTCGAATGCCGCGCCCGTTGAAACTCTCCGCCCGGGCCGAAGCGCTGCAGCCCTCGTTGACGCTGGCCATCGCGGCCCGCGCCAAGGCCCTGAAGGCCGAGGGACGCGACATCTGCAGCCTGAGCGCAGGTGAGCCGGACTTTGATACCCCAGCCTTCATCCGCCAGGCCGCGGCCCAGGCCCTCGAGAGTGGCCTGACCCGCTACGGCCCGGCCGCCGGTGAGCCGCCCCTGCGGGAAGCCATTGCCCAGAAGCTGACCCAGGAGAACCAGGTCCCCACCAGCGCGGATCAGGTGCTGGTCACCAACGGCGGCAAACAGGCCCTCTACAACCTGTTTCAGGTGCTGCTGGAGCCCGGTGATGAACTGCTGCTCCCTGCGCCCTACTGGCTGAGCTACCCGGAGATTGCGCGGTTAGCTGGCGCCTCAGTGCGCTTGATCCCCAGCTCAGCCACAGAAGGATTCCGGCTCGACCCCGAACGGCTGGAGGCGGCGATCACGCCGGCCAGCAAGTTGCTCGTGCTCAATAGCCCGGGCAACCCCACCGGTGCGGTGCTCAGCCGCAGTGACCTGGAGGCGATCGCCGCAGTCCTCCGGCGCCATCCCCAGGTGGCGGTGGTCTGCGATGAGATCTACGAATTTCTGCTGGCACCCGGACATAGCCACCACAGCTTCGCGGCGGTCGCCCCAGACCTGGCGGATCGGGTCTTCACCGTCAATGGCTTCGCCAAGGGCTGGGCGATGACCGGCTGGCGGATCGGCTGGCTGGCCGGCAACAGCAGCGTTCTCAAGGCCGCCAGCGCCCTGCAGAGCCAGAGCACCAGCAACGTCTGCACCTTTGCCCAGTACGGAGCCCTGGCGGCGTTGACCGGCTCGCGCGAGTGCGTCCAAACCATGGCGGCTCAATTCACCCACCGCCGTCAGCTGCTCAGCGATGGCCTCCAGGCCATCGCCGGTGTGCAACTGCTGCCGCCCCAGGGGGCGTTCTACGCCTTCCCCAACATCAGCAGCACCGGCCTGGACTCAATGCGCTTCTGTGAGCGGCTGCTCGATGAGCAGGGCCTGGCGGTGGTGCCCGGTGGCGCCTTTGGTGACAACGACTGCATTCGCCTCTCCTGCGCCGCGTCGGACGCGACCATCCAGGACGGACTGACACGGTTGCAGCGCTTCATCGAACAGCTCTAAAGGCAAAATCGCAGGTTCTTCTGCACCTCCTGCGATGACCATCCGCTTGACAGGCCGAGAACGTTGGGCCGCCGCGGCCGTGGGCGTTTCGCTTGCGCTGCTGCCGGTGGCCACACCTCTGCCCTTGAGCAGTGCCTTCACCCCCGCAGCCGTCGCCCAGACCAACAAGCCGGTGCTGCGCATTGGCGCCATCCCCGATCAGAAGCCCGAGAAGCTGAACCGGCTCTACGGATTGGTGGCCAATGAACTCAGCAAGCAGCTGAATGTCGACGTCAAATATGTCCCCGTCACGAACTACGCCGCGGCGGTCAGTGCCTTCCGCACCGGCAATTTGGATCTGGTCTGGTTTGGCGGCCTGACCGGTGTCCAGGCCCGGCTGCAAAAGCCCGGCTCCCAGGTGATCGCCCAGCGCGACATCGACGCCAAATTCCAATCGGTCTTCATCGCCAACCGCAAGAGCCAGCTCAAGCCCATCGGCAGCATCAACGGCCTGAAGGAGCTCAAGGGCAAGCGCGTCACCTTCGGATCGCAGAGCTCCACCTCAGGGCGGCTGATGCCCCAGTACTTCCTGGCGCAGGCCGGGGTGAAGCCCAGCCAGTTCGCCGGTGGAGCCCCCGGTTTCAGCGGCAGCCATGACGCCACCGTGGCCCTGGTGCAAAGCGGCGCCTATGACGCCGGCGCCCTGAACAAACTGGTCTGGGAAGCCAACCTGGCCAGCGGCAAAGCCAACAAGGCCAAGGTCTATGCGATCTGGACCACCCCCGGTTACCCGGACTACCACTGGATCGCCCAGTCCGACCTGAACCAGCGCTTCGGAGCAGGCTTCAGCACGAAGCTGCGTCAGGCGATCTTGAGCTGGCGCAGCAGCAACCCTGAGCAGAAGGCCATCCTGGAGCTCTTCGGGGCCCAGCGCTTTATCGGGGCGAAGGCCAGCGATTACGCCAAGATCGAGCAGGTCGGCCGGCAGATCGGCAAGATCCGCTGATTCCAGGAGCAGAATGCGGGGAGACCTGTCCTCTCCGCATTGTCCACGACCCTGCTGACGGACCTGCTGCTGCTGGTGGCTGGCCTGCTGCTCTGGCAGCGCAGCTGCAGCGACGGCGACGAGGTCTGGGTCCTGTTTCTGCGCTCTATTGCCGCCATTGACCTGGCGGTGATCCTGCTGAGCAATGGGGTTCTCTGGCTGGAGATCCCCCTGCTCGTTCTGGTCTTCGGCCTGCCCTCAGTGGCCAAACTGGAAAAGCGTGAGGGGCGGGGATGAACCCACGCGGCCCCGACGTCATCGAACTCACCCTGGTGGGGTTAATCCTGGCCTTGATGGTCTTCCGCTTCACCCAGAGCTAAGGCCCCGATGGATGCGCCCGTCCTGGAATTGCGGGGGGTGAGCGTCAAGGGACGCCAACAGCCCAGGCTGGATCAGGTTCAGCTCAGCCTTCACGCCGGTGAACGACTGGCGCTGCTCGGCCCCAGCGGGGCGGGCAAAAGCACCCTGCTGGGCGTCGCCAATGGCCTACTCCAGGCCGATCAAGGTCAAGTGCTCTGGGCCGGGGAGGCCCTGTCCAGGCGCCCCCGAATCAAACGGCGCCAACAGCGACAGATCGGAACGCTTTGGCAGGACCTGCGCCTGATTGAGGAGCTCAGCGTTCAACAGAACCTGAACTGCGGCCGACTCGCGCAGTGGGGCTGGCCGAAGGCCCTGCTGAACCTGGTCCTTCCCATAGAAACCGAGGCCTGCGCAGCCGCCCTGCGGCAACTCGATCTCGATCCCGCTCTGTTGGCGCAATCGGTGGGACAGCTCTCCGGCGGACAACGCCAACGGGTTGCCATCGCTCGGCTGCTGCGTCAGGACCCTCTGCTCTGGCTCGCCGATGAACCCCTCTCCAGCCTTGATCCCCGCTTGGCAGGGGAGTTGCTCCAGCTCCTGCTGGAGCAGACCGCGGCGCCACGGGCGCTGGTGATGAGCCTGCACAGGCCGGACCTGCTGGCGGGATTTAGCCGCGTGGTGGGTCTGCGGGAGGGACGCATCCTGTTTGATTGCGCGCCGGAGCAACTCGAGCCGCAGGCCCTGCAGCGTCTCTACGCCGGAAGCACGACCCCTTGAAGATCGCGCCGCCACTCCAGGTCCTGATCCCCGCTGGGGTGATCCTGCCCCTGGCCCTGGTGCTGCCAGGGCTCTGCCATGGCGGCGGCTGGGAATTGATTGGCGCCTTCGCCGAGGCAGCCCTGCACCCGTCGCTCGATCCAGTCGTGGTCGACTCCCTGCTCAGGGGACTGGGCGTCACGGTCGGTGTGGCGCTGTTGAGCTGGTCCCTGAGCCTGATGCTGGGACTGCTGCTGGGGCTGGCCAGCTCGCGGCTGGTCTGGAGCACCCTGAGTGGCACTGCGCTGCCTGCGGAGCTGCTGCGCCGACTCCTGGCGATCCCCCGCTCGATCCATGAGTTGATCTGGGGTCTACTGCTGCTGCAGGTGCTGGGGCTGCAGCCCGCCGTGGCGGTGCTGGCGATCGTGATTCCCTATGGCGCCCTGGTGGCCCGGGTGATCAGCGATCAACTCGATGCCTTGCCCGATCAGACCCTGAAGGCCCTCTTGAGTGCCGGCAGTGCTGGCCCGGCGGCCCTGCTGACGGCCATGGGACCGCCCCTCCTGCCTGGAGTGGTCAGCTACGGCGGCTACAGGCTCGAATGCGCCCTGCGCAGCGCCACGCTGCTGGGGGTGTTTGGTCTTGGGGGCCTGGGCAACGAACTGCTGCTCACCCTGCAGTCCTTGGAATTTCGCGAGCTCTGGAGTGGCCTCTGGCTGCTGCTAGCGGTGATGCTGAGCCTGGAGAGCCTGATCCGCGCCCTGCGGCAGCGCTGGGGACTGGCCAACCGCTTTGGTCAAGCCCAGCCCGGCGTGGGACGCCAAGGCCGGGAGATCCTGCTTCTGCTTGGGCTTCTGCTCCCCCTGATGCTGGCGATCAGCCACAGCCTGGGGATTGAGCCAGCGGCCCTACTGCATTGGCAACCGCTGCCGCCGCTGCATTCCCAGCACTGGCAGGAGGCCCTCGCCCTTCCCTGGGGGCGACTGATCGGCAACACCCTGCTGCTCACGGTCCTCTCGGCCTGCTTAGCCGTCGGCGGTGCTCCGCTGCTGCTCCTGCTGGTCGCGCCGTGGCGCCTGGCTCAGCCGCTGCTCAGGCTGCTCTGGGCCCTGGGGCGACTCTGGCCACCGCCGCTCACGGCACTGTTGCTGCTGTTTGTCTTCAAACCGGGGATCTGGACTGCAGCCCTGGCCTTGGGGTTTCACAACCTCGGGATCTTGGGTCGCCTGTTGCTAGAGGGCGCAGAGTCCTGCAGCGGCGCAGCCGAGGACGCCTTACACGGCCAAGGTGTCGGGGCACGGGTGGCTCTGCTCTACGGGCGTTTCAGTGCATTGGCGCGCTCCTATCTGGCCTATGGCGCCTACCGCAGCGATGTGATCCTGCGGGAGACCGTGGTGGTCGGTCTGATGGCGGGGACCGGGCTTGGAACCCAGTTGCAGGAAAGCCTCAGCTCATTTGCCTGGGATCAGATCGCCCTGTTGCTTGTGGCCTATGCGGCCCTCACCCTGGTGGGTGAAGATCTGAGCGACCGCGCCCGGCGGCGCCTGCTGTAAGCGACTCCATGCTGTTGGCCGTTCCCCGCAAATTGATCGTGCTTGGGGACAGCGGCGTCTACGGCTGGGGGGACCCCGAAGAGGGTGGCTGGTGCGAGCGCCTCAGGCGGCACTGGATGGGGCTGCCCGGCGGACCGGTGCTCTATCCCCTCGGCGTTCGCGGCGATGGTCTCGAGCGGGTGGCGGCGCGCTGGGCCAGCGAGTTCGCTTGCCGCGGGGAACTCAGGCGTCAGCAGCCCCAGGGGATCCTGCTCTCCGTCGGCCTCAACGACACCGCGCGAATCGGTCGCCGCGACGGGCGCCACCAACTCGATCCGGAGGCCTTTCTCTTCGGCCTCCAACAACTTCTCAACCAGCTCAAAGCGGCCGCACCGGTCCTGGTGCTGGGACTGACGCCCGTGGACGAGCACGTGATGCCCTTCGCGGATCTGCTCTGGTACAGCAATGAGCACGTCCGCCAGTACGAAGTGCTGCTGAAGGAGGCCTGCATGGAGGCCGATCTGCCCTTCCTGCCGCTACTGGACTCCCTGCTGGCGGATCCGAGCTGGCTGCAGTGGCTCTGCCCCGATGGGATTCACTTCAACAGCGAGGGACATCGTCAGATCTACGAGCGGGTACGTCACTGGAGTCCGCTCTTGAGCTGGGCGGACCTTCAGCCCACCAGCGCCGGGACCCCCCTCTACTGAGGGGAATCAGACCCCCGAGGGGGTGAGCCAACGAGCGGTTCAAGCGGTTGAGGCTGAGGGCAGAGCAAGGCATCCGCTATGGCAGTCCAGGACCAACAGCAATGGCTCTTGAGCCGTTATCTCAAGGACCCCAACCACGCGCACCGCAACGCCGTCGTCGCCGCCAACCTGCCCCTGGTCTGGAAGGTGGCCCGGCGGGAAAGCGAGCGCAGCGGCCACAGCTTTGAAGACCTGGCCCAAGAGGGAGTCCACGGTCTGATCAAGGCGGTCGAGCGCTTTGATCCAAGCCTGGGCAACACCCTGAGTACGGCCGCCGTTCCCTGGATTCGCGGCGCCATGCGTCACTACCTCAGGGACCGCTGCCGCGTCTTCAGCGGCGCCCGCAGCGTGATCGAGCTGCTGCAGCGGGGAGCAGCACTGCAGCGCCGGCGCGAGCAGCAGGGACTCAGCCCGATGAACGACAGCGCCCTGGCCCGGGCCCTCGGCTGCTCCCAGCAGCGCTGGCAGGAAGCCCAGGCCCTGCAAACCTGCCTGCGGGTGGCCAGCCTGGATCAACCCGGTGGCGGGTCAGATCCCGAGACCCCCCTGGTGGAGCAACTCAGCGATCAACAGGCACCAGGTCAGTACGGCTGGCTCGAGCGCTGCGAACTGCGCCGTCAGCTCTGGAGGGGACTGAAAACCCTGCAGGCCAGTCAACGGCGACTGGTGCTAGCCCGGGTACTGCAGCAGCGGACCTGGCAGGACCTGGGCGCCATGGCAGGGATTAGTGCCCGTGCCGCCCAGCGGCGCTACCAGCAGGCCTGCGGCATCGTCCGTCAGCAACTGGTGGGCGCGAGCTAGGCCAGGGCGAAGCGCAGCGCCAGCCCCATGGCCAGCAGGGCCGCAATCAGGGTCTGCAGGGCATTGACCAGCTCATTGCTCAGCCAGGGGAAGCGGTCCTGGACCGTGGCGCCGATCAGGCTCTCCATCAAGGTCGCCGCCAGCCCCACCAGGGCCACCAACAACCAGGTCGGCCCGCCCTGAATCAACCCCAACTGGAGCATCACCAGGGCCATCAAGGCGCTGCCCGCCGCACTGGCGGCGGTGCCCTCCAGGCTGATGGCTCCCTCGGTGCCGGGGGGAACGGGCTGGAAGTTCGTGATCGAAACGGTGTGGCGTCCCCAACGCTTGCCGATCTCACTGCCGCAGGTGTCGCCCAACTTGGCGGCAAAGCTCGCGGCAAAGCCGATCTTGAGCAGGATCACCGGCGCCATCGGCCAGACGCTGAGCACCGCCAACGCGGCCCCAGTCGCCGCCGATCCCCAGACGTTCTCAGGCCCGCGCCGGCCGCCTCGCCCCTCGGCCAAGCCCTGCTCCTGCTTACGCCGGTAGCCCAGACGGGTCACCAGCGAGCCGAGGGCTAGGTAAAGCGCCACGGCCAACCAACCGGGCCAGTCCAGGCTGCCGAGGAGCAGGGTGCCGAGGATCCCCGCGTGGACCCAGCCGGAGCGCGTCAACAGGGGAAGCCGCTGGGCGGCGGCAATCAGCACACCATTAATCACCAGGGCGGCCAGCCAGTGCTGCAAGCGCTCTGGGCTGAGCAAGATCTGCAGATCGAGCATCCCTGGAATCAGCGACTGGCTCCAGAAGAACACAGCAGCTGGAACTTCTGTTGCACTGCCCTACGGCCGCTGTTCAGAAGCACCGGCAGCAGCGGATAATCCTGCAAACGGTCTATTACCGGCGCCATGGTGTTCAACCGCAAAGGCAGCTTCTTCCTCAACCTCGATGAGAAGGCAGCTGAACAGTCGGTGACTGTGGCCCCCATTGCCGAGAAGCCTGCCAAGGCCAAGGCTCCTGTCGAGGCCAAGGCTGCCGTTGCACTCAAGGCAAGCGCCGCCGCTGCACCTGCTGAAACCGCACCTGCAGCGACCGGTTCGGTGCAAACCACCGCTGAAGCGATCGCCGCTGAATTAGCCGCGGAGCAAGCCGCTCTTCCCGCCAAGACCGACGCCACCTTCGCCCCCGAGTGTGTGACCGCCGGCGGCGCCCTGCCGATGCGTCGCCGCCGCGGTGGCGCCAACCTCGCCGGCTTCCGCAGCATGGCCAGCGGCATGTTTGGCAAGAAGTAAGGCTGAGGCCCTGAGCTAGCTGCCGCAGCGCGCAACGCGGGCACTACTCAGGCTGCTCAAGCCACTCACGCAGGCCGTCGAGCTGCGCAGGATGCGAGGGCCCAGATCAACGGGCTTCCATCCGGCCGCCTCGGCGGCCTGTTCTTCGCTGGGGGACCAGCCCCCCTCAGGGCCGCAGGCCAGCCAAAGGCTGGAGAGACGCTCCAAGGGCTGATCGGCGAGCACAGAAGCCAACAGCGGCAGCTCTTGCTGACGGGTGGTCGCCCAAAACCCTGGAACCGCTGAATCCCTCAGGCCCAGGAGCTGATGGACGTCCATCGGCTCCTCAATCCGCGGCGACCAGAGCCGTTCACATTGCTCAGCCGCTTCAGCGGCAATGCTGCGCCAGCGCTCCAGCCGCAGGCTGCCCTGGACGACCGTTCGCTCACAGAGAAGCGGGATGAAGCGATCCACCCCCAGCTCGACGGCCATACGCAGCACCACCTCAAAGTCGCGCTTGACCACCGCAGCGGCCAAGACCAGCTGGGGAGCCGGTGCAGGCTGCTGCTCCAAGGGCGCCTCCAGGCTCTGCTCCAGCTCGGCGCAGGCGGACTGCCGAAGCACGGCCGTCCAGAGCGCGCCCTGACCGTTGACCACGGCGAAGCGATCACCGGCACTGAACCGCAGCACGCGGGTGAGATAGCGCTCCTCCTCACGGGTCAACGCGATCTGCGAAGCCAGGCGCTCCGGTGCAATCAACAGCCGACGCAGCTCCCGGGCCATGGACTACGCGTCCGGGGCTCCGACGGGGAACAGGCTTTCGGGATGGTCCTCCACGGGCCAATCCTCATTGGCCCCACCGACAAGCAGCTCCTCGATCTGCACCACATCGGAATCGATCTGGCGCAGGGTGTTGATCAGGACATCGAGGGCAAAGCCGTCACTGGTGCCCAGATCCACCCAGCAACGAGCCCAGGAGCCCTGGTACTCGATTTCACCCATGTTGTGCATCAGTGCAGGCATGGCCCGCTCCGCCGTCTCGGCGTCGTAGCCCATCCAGCTGACCTCAGCGCCCTCCTCGTGGACCTGCAGGTTCTCGGCGTTGAACCCACCCAACTTGCCCAAGAAGAACCAACTGTCCAAGGTGGTCTCGATATAGCCCCGCTCCCCCTGGCCCGGGGGATTGCTGAAGCGCAACCACAGCCAGCAATTGAAGGGGTCAAATTCTCGAAAACGAATCTCCATTGCAGCGCGATGCAGCAGGGCTTGCTCCCATCAAACATGCTGGGGGCACCTGACGGCCATCGGCCAGCGATGCTTGAGCTCGACGCGCTCCGCTACCACGCCGCAACGGCTCCGGAGCCTGTCCTGCGGGGGGCCAGCATGGGCCTGGAGCCCGGGCGGATTGCGCTGGTGGCCGGCCGCAGTGGCTCCGGCAAGTCCACCCTGCTGGAGTTGATCTGCGGACTGGCCGATCCAAGCCACGGGGAGATCCGCTGGCACGGCAAAGCCCTCAATGCCCGCCAGCGCCGTTGGCTCTGCGGCCTGGTCTTTCAGTTCCCCGAACGCCATTTCCTCGGACTCACCGTCGGCCAAGAACTGCGACTGGGGCAACGGCGCCTGCCAAGCGAGAAGGCGGAGGCGGTGCTGCAGCAGGTCGGCCTTAGCGGCCTGTCCTTCCAACAGGCCCCGGAGGAACTCAGCGGCGGACAGCAGCGGCGCCTGGCCATGGCGGTCCAGCTGCTGCGGGACCCCAAGGTGCTGTTGATGGATGAACCCACCGCCGGACTGGATTGGTCCGTGCGCTCGGAAATCATTGAGCTGATCGATCAGCTCAGCCGCGAGCGCATCGTGCTGATCGTCACCCATGAGCCTGAACTGTTCGAGCCCCTGACGGAACCAGGACAGCGCTGGAACCTGATCGATGGGCAACTCCAGCCCGCGCTCATCCCCTGCTGAGGCCGCTGAATACAGTGCCTCGAGCAAGGGGCAGGGCATGTCGGATCGGTTGGTGCGCGCAACGGCTGCAGGCGGAGGGATCCGCCTGGTGGCTGTCAGCACCAGCACCACGGTTCGCTACGCCCGCCG
This sequence comes from Vulcanococcus sp. DEBay_Sum22DG08_74, assembly GCF_017852955.1. NCBI lineage: Bacteria > Bacillati > Cyanobacteriota > Cyanophyceae > Synechococcales > Synechococcaceae > Vulcanococcus > Vulcanococcus sp. DEBay_Sum22DG08_74. Next base: position 9,795 of record NZ_JAFMKL010000005.1, on the reverse strand, counting down.
CCGCCACAACCTCTCGTTTTTGACGACCGCCCTGCTGGGACGCGCAATGACCGCCGGCCTGCTGCTGGCCAGCTCCATGAAGGTCGCCCACGGGCGAGTCAACCTGCGGATCTCCTCCGATGGCCCGCTCAAGGGACTGATGGTGGATGCCGGCCGCGATGGAACCGTGCGCGGCTACGTCGGGACCCCCGAGCTCGAACTCGACCTGCTGGACAGCGCCGATGGCGCCCACAGCTTCGACTTCAGACAGGCCACCGGCACCGGGTACCTCCACGTGGTTCGGGACCTGGGCGAGGGGGAGCCGTTCAGCTCAACGGTCGAGCTGGTCAGCGGCGGCATCGGCGATGACGTGGCCTCCTACCTGCTGCACTCCGAGCAGACCCCCTCGGCGGTCTTCGTGGGCGAGCGCATCGACAGCAGCGGCTTAAGGCATGCCGGCGGGGTGTTGGTGCAAGTGCTGCCCAAGGCCGCGCGGGAGCCAGCCCTGGTGGCGCTCTTGGAGGAGCGTTGCCGCGAGATTGAGCACTTCAGCGACCGCCTGGCCGCCTGCGAAGGCAACCTTGAGGCCCTGCTCCAGGACATCTTTCCGGACCTTGATCCCCAGCTGCTGGAGGACGCCGAAGCCAGCCAGGACATCACCTTCCACTGCCCCTGCAGCCGCAAGCGCAGCGTCAACGCCCTCAAACTGCTGGGGCGCGATGAGCTCTCCCAGATGCTCAGCGAAGACGGCAAGGCCGAACTCACCTGCCATTTCTGCAATGAGGTCTATGACATCAAGGCCGCCGAGCTGCAGGAGCTGATCGACGAGCTTTCGCCTGCGGCCTAACGGCTGAAAAAGTGTCCTGGGGTGATCACCACCGGGCCCCAGCTGGAGCTGTAACGGGGAAGCACTGCAGGCCCTGGTGATGACCTGGTTTCCCCACTGCCTGAACTGCAGTCACTTTGCGCTGAACAGCTCAAACCAGAGCGGCTGTTGCCGCTTCTGGGCCATCAAGATCCCCTGGGGAGCGGCCCGAACCCTGCGCTGCCACAGCTGGAACCAGGCCGGCAGCAAGCAGCTCTAGGCGATCAGCAGGGCGCCCAGCAGCAGCAGCAGCAGGGCCGGCAGGCTCTGGACCTGATGGGCATCGAGCGGAAGGCCCAGGGGCAAGCTCGGATCCAGCAGTTGAAGCAGTAAGGCACCGATGCCAAGACCCAGGCTCAGCAGCAGGATGCTGAAGCCGACGGCCTGGAGCAGGCGCCGACTGCGTCGCTGCAGCAGCACAACGCTGAACAACGTGGAAAGGGCCAGCACCAGCTCGGCCGAGGAGGCCGGCGCGAGCAGCAGCAACAGGGTCAGCAGGGCGAAGCCACCAACGGGCAGCCAACGCTGCTGACCCTCGGCCAACTCCAGCGCAGGCAGCGAAGGCTTCGGCAGGGACGGCTTGGGCAGTGCCGCGAGTTTCGGCAGAGATGGCAGAGAGGGCCGTGCGGCTGAAGCCGCTGGAGGTGCCTTGGCCTCCCGGGCCGAAGCATTAAGAGCTGCGGAGCTGACCTTGCCCTGCTGCCGCTCCTTCAGGCGATCCATCAGTACGGCGTCGTAGGCCGCCTCGATCTGGGCGCGGGCCTGGGGGTTCTCACCCACCTCATCGAGCCTGGCCTGCTTGGCGGCCTGCACCGCCTCAAAGCCCGCACCGGTCTCGATGCCCAGGCGCTCGTAGGGACTGGGCTGGGAACCGGTCGAGGAGGAATCAGGACCCTGGTTCATGCCACCGCGCGCCGCAGGATTGCATTCCTGAGCGTAGTCAGAACAGGGGCTCGCTGGACTGGAACCCTTGCTGGCGCAGCAGCAGGATGCGCTGGCGGGCAGCCTCATCGAGCTCAAGCCAACAGCGACGTTTCAACAGGGGCATCTGCGGCGGCAGGTGACTCCCTTCTCTCATCTCAATGCCCATGCCGCCACGGACAAAATTGACGTAATCGTTGCCCCCATCGGTCCTGGGGCGAACCAGCCAAAGAGAACCAGGCATCAGCCAATCAGCCTGTGATATTTCGTTGCAGCTGATTCTGGCGCTCCCAGACAAGCAACCGCGAGCCCTGCAGAGGGGCTACAGCGCAATGGGCTCCACACCGCTCACCACGGGCGCGACGGCGCTGAGCTCCAGGTCCGGGTGATCCTCCGCCAATTGATTGAGGTTCCAGTCGTTCTTGAACAGCAGCACCGGACGATCCCAGGCATCGCGGACGGTTTTGCAGTTGAAGATCCGCCCGACCTTCTCCAGCTCGGCCCAGCCGCCCACGACCCAGCGGGCCACCGAGAAACCCAGGGGCTCGAGGCGGGTCTGCACGCCGTACTCGTTCTCCAGGCGGTACTGCACCACCTCCAGCTGGAGTTGACCCACCGCCGCCAGGATCGGATCACGCTTGCTCTGGTCCGTGTCGTAGAGGATCTGCACGGCACCCTCCTCCCGCAGCTCGTTGACCCCCTTGCGGAAGCTCTTGAAGGCCGAGGGGTTGGGGTTGCGCAGCCAGGCAAAGATCTCCGGGCTGAAGCAGGGAATCCCCTCGTATTCGACCTTGGAGCCGAGGTACAGGGTGTCGCCAATGGCGAACATCCCCGGGTTGTTCAGACCAATGACGTCACCGGGGTAGGCGTCCTCCACCACAGCCCGGTCCTGTCCAAACAGTTTTTGGGGACGGGACAAACGGATGGCCTTGCCGGTGCGGGCGTGCTGCACCGTCATGTCCTTCTCAAACTTGCCGCTGCAGACCCGCACAAAAGCGACCCGGTCGCGGTGGCGGGGGTCCATGTTGGCCTGCAATTTGAAGACGAAACCGCTGAACCCGGGGCGCACCGGTTCAATCTCACCGGCGCTGCTGGAGCGGGGGGTGGGTTTCTGGGCCAGCTCCAGGAAGGCATCCAGGAAGGGACGCACCCCGAAGTTGGTCATGGCCGAGCCAAAGAAGACAGGGCTGAGCTCGCCGGCATGGACCAACTCCAAATCCAGTTCGTTGCCAGCGGCCTCCAGCAGCTCCAGTTCCTCCAGGGCCGCATCGAGCAGCTCGTCTTCCACCGCGCCAGTGCCGCGGGCCTCATCGACGCTGAGGACCTTTTCTTCTGAGGCCCGGCCCCGCTCGGCCCGCTGAAACAGGATCACCTCCTTGCTGCGGCGATCGATCACGCCCCGGAAGCGGTCGCCACTGCCAATCGGCCAATTCACTGGCCAACAGGCCAGGCCGAGATCCTGCTCGATCTCATCCAGCAGCTCCAGGGGCTCACGGCCCGGGCGATCCATCTTGTTGATGAAGGTGAAGATCGGGATGCGACGCATCCGGCAGACCTCAAACAACTTGCGGGTCTGGGGCTCGAGGCCCTTGGCCGCGTCCTCCAACATCACCGCGTTGTCCGCAGCGGCCAGGGTCCGGTAGGTGTCCTCCGAGAAGTCCTGGTGGCCGGGGGTATCCAGCAGGTTGATCGTGCTGCCGCTGTAGTCGAACTGCAGCACGGTTGAGGTGATCGAGATTCCCCGCTGTTTCTCCAGCTCCATCCAGTCGGAGGTGACCTTGCGCTGCTCCCCCTTGGCCTTCACGGCACCGGCCTGTTGAATCGCACCCCCGTAAAGGAGCAACTTCTCGGTCAGGGTGGTCTTACCCGCGTCGGGGTGGGAAATAATCGCGAAGTTGCGGCGGCGAGAGACGGCCTCCGCCAGGGCCTCGAGCTCGGGGGTGGTGCTCACGCTGCTGCTGGTCATGGCGCCAGCCTGACAGGTGAGCTCACGGCAGTTGCCCCCAGATCTCGAGGTAACGGTCGTCCACCTCCGCCACCTGCAGCTGGTCCAGGCCGCAGCGGTGCAGTTGCTGCTCCACCTCAGCGGCGGTGAAGGCCGCATGCAGGGACGCCAGGTAGTCGTGCTGCAGCACCGCCGGGGCATCGGCGAGGTAGCGCTGACGCAACTGCTCTGCGGCCTCCGGACTGGGGGGGCGCCGCAGATCCTTGACATAGACCCGTGCACCCGGGGCAGCGGCCTGGGCAATGGCCTGCCAGAGCACCAGCGGGTCGTGCAGATGATGGAGCAGGCTGTTGCTCACCAAGCCACTGCAGCCCTTGGGCAGGGCCAGCGAAGGCAGACAGAGACAAACAAACGAGAGCCGCTTGGCGAGAGCCGGCTCCTTCTCCAGACTCTGCTGCGCGAGCTGGAGCATCGCCGGAGCCCCATCCAGACCGATCACCTCCGCCGCGGAATCCGCTCGGGCCAGGCGGAAGCTGATGTTGCCCGGACCGCAACCCAGATCCAGAACGCGCGGGCCCAGACCGCTTGGGAACAACGCCTGGATCCGCTCGATCAGGGCCTGATCCCCAGCACTGAAATCCGCAGCGGCGTAGGCGGATGCCTGCTCGGGGGCATCCATCAATTCCGGTTCAGGGGTGCGCTGCATCGGAAGGGTTGAGCATCAGGGTTTGGGTCGGGAAGGGGATCTCAATCCCCTCGGCCGCCAGGGTTTCGATAATCCTGCGGTTCAGCTCATGAAGGCTGTCCTCGAAAGCATCGTGCTCGCTGTGGAGGGAGCTGAACTCCAGAACGTGGTCGTAGCTGAAGGCGGCAATGCGCTCCAGCCGGCAGGCCAGGAAGCGCAGTTCAGAATCCACCTCGACAGCCTTCTGCATTAACGCCGGAACCCGTTGGAGTTGCTCAGGCGTCGTGCCATAGGCAATCCCCAGGGCAATCTCCGACAACTGAGCCCGCTCGATCAGTTCCTCCAGCTGGAGAAGCAGGTGATCCCGCAGGCGCAGGTAGGCGGGCCAGCCATGCAGCTCGACCATGGCCACCACCACCAGGGACTGGGCCGCACCATCTGCACTGCGCTCCAGGGTGACCAAGGGGTGATGCAGGTCCTGGCGCGCCTCAAGGGAGCGACGGGTTTGATGCAAGACCTCCTCGAGTTGATAAGGAGAGAAAGCCCCATCGAGATCCAACCGCAGCTCCAGCGATTGCATTGGCCGTCGGTCCGGCCGATGGCTCCTCCTGGAGTAATTGACGATGGTCGCCTCATCGGCGATGGAGTTCGGAATCGTGACCCGGCTCTCGAGGGTTTGCAGCTCAAGCGAGCGCAAACCGATCTTGGTGATGTAGCCAAGGCTGTCGCCAACCCGGCAGAACTCACCGACCCGCAGGGGCCGGTCGGTCTGAATCGAAAGACCAGCAAACAGGTTGCCCAGCAACTTGGAAGCGCCCAAACCAATCGCCAGACCGGGAACGGCCGAAAAGGCCAACACCGTGCTGGCCGGCAAGCCCAGCAGGATCAACAGTCGATAGAAGATGGCTACCGCGATTAAGCCACCCAGTGCCCGGCAGAGGGGCATCAAGAAACTGGAGACCCGCTGCAGCCGCCACTCCGAGCCAGAGCCGCGCACCCGGGTCAAGAATTCCGAGCCGGTTCGTCCGAGCGCCTCAAAGAACAAAAAGACCACCAATCCCGCGGTGACAAACCAGATCACGTAGAAGGCATAGGTGACAACAACGAGCGGCAATCCCGTGAAGTTGACCTTATCGTCAATGAGATATTCAGCCAGGCGTGTCAACGGCAGCACCGGCAGAATGAAGAAGAATCGGCGCCAAGCAATTCCGTCCTGAACCCTCGGCCCTGGCTTTGCGGGGAGGGAATCAACCAGGGGACGATCGCGATAGCTATCGACCAGAAGGCGTATCAACCAGCCTGCGGCCAGGAGATAAATGCTGATGACAGCAATGGCACAAACGACCTGAAAGAGCGTTTGGTCAAGAACAGGGATTTCAAAAACGGAGCGCCAAGATCTGGGGAAACGGAGATACCAATCCGGTGGCACCAAGTAACCGGGAGTCAGAATAAAGTCGTGATAAAAATGAGGTGTCGCAAACGGCTGCTGAATCGGGGGATAGTCCCTGATCTCCTCGTACATCGCGTGGATTTGTCTCACCGTGTCGGCGGAAAAGACGTAGAGGTTGTTCTCAGGATCGCCAACAAGATCTGAGGTCAACGTGATCGCCGTACCTGGGATGCGCCAGGCATCCACCGGCTTGGTCCGCTGATCGTTCAGCGCCTTCATCCCTGCGGAGTCCGGAATGGAGATGGGTTCAACGCTGTGGGTGAAGACGTAATCCAGAACATGCTTCAGCTGGATGGCGGCCTCATCCGCCATGCCACCCCGCACGCTTTGGGGGAAGACGGAGGCATCCAGGGCCCTCACCGCCAGATCAAACAGCAGGTTGGTGTCATCGATCTGCTCCTGCCGGTCCTCCCCATCGCGGCGTGCCTCCACCAGAGCGCTGTAGCGACCAAGGCGGTCGGCGCGGTCCCCCACCTCGGCCATGACCGCATAGAAATTGAGCAGGGTCGCTCTCGGACTGCTGCCCACGACCTGACCCAGCACCACATCAGACCAGGAGCCGGCATCTCGGAGCAGCTCCCCATAAAAGGGTTGCTGCTCAATCGGAATCAGCCGGGCGTTGGGCTCAAACAGCAGCGCCCGGGTCCTACCGGTGACGGCCTGGGCCGGCAACCAGGACTGGAGCACCACAAGCACCCCGATCACCAGGGTCATCCACCAGGGGGAGCGGCGGCAGCGCATCAGGCCAATGGGGACTGGAATCTGCAATCTGGCGAAAATTCCAGATTTGCCACATCCCTGTCCCACAAAGGCCACAGAACGGCACAGAGGGGGATGCACCGCCACTGGTGGCAACGGCTGCTTGCAGACCCCACCAGTGGCGTTAGGGTGCCGGCACGCTTAGAGATCGACGCCCGTGACCGTGTCAGTTCCTGGAGCCAGTGCGGCAAGCAGCACCAGCGCCCTGAACAGCCCCAGACCTGACTTTCCGGCCACTGCGCCGGCGGCCAACCCCGTCTTCTACCGGACCTACAGCCGCAAAACACCGAGCGGCCGCGAGAGCTGGAACGAAGTAGCCGAGCGCAACCTCTCTGGCCTGCGCAAACTCGGCAACCTCAATGATCAGGAAGTCGCCCTGCTGCGCCGGATGCAGCAGGAGCAAAAAGCTCTGCCTTCCGGACGCTGGCTGTGGATCGGCGGTACTCCCTGGATTGAACAGGAGAACAACTTCTCCGGTTCCTACAACTGCACCTCCACCAACCTGGTGGATTGGGAAGCCTTCGGTCTGATGATGGACCTGGCGATGATGGGCTGCGGCACCGGCGCCATCATTGAGCCCCACCTGATTGATCGCCTCCCCGCCGTCCGCAACACCATCAAGGTGACGGGCGTCAGCGACATCGGTGTCACACCGGCCGGCCAGCGCCAAGACAACACGACCCACCAGATCAACGGTCAGACCGTTCAGGTCAAGGTTGGCGACACCCGACGCGGTTGGGTCGACAGCTATCAGCTCCTGCTCGAGCTCTGCAGCGACGAGCGCTTCGATGCCAACACCCCGATCGAAGTCAGCGTTGACCTCTCCGACGTGCGGCCCGTCGGCGAAACCCTGAAGGGCTTCGGCGGCATGGCCAACCCGGTCAAGCTCAAGGACCTCTACGGCCGCGTTGCCCAAATCCTGAACAAGGCCCAGGGCCGTCGACTCACCTCGGTCGAGTGCTGCCTGCTGATTGACGAGGCCGCGGTCACCATCGTCGCGGGCAACATCCGCCGCAGCGCCGGCATGCGCCAGTTCAGCGCTGATGACAGCGCCGCCTCAAACGCCAAGGACAACCTCTGGCAGCAGGACAGCGATGGCAACTGGCGCATCGACCCCGAGCGCGATGCCCTGCGCATGGCGAACCACACCCGGGTCTTCCACACCCGGCCGGACCGCCAGACCGTTCTTGAGGCGGTGACCAAGCAGTTCCACTCCGGCGAAGGTGCGATTCAGTTCGCCCCTGAGGCCATCGCCCGCTCCAACGCCGACCTGCTCTCCACCCCTGAGCTGCGCAAGGAGTTCATCGACGTCTACTGCGATCAAGGCCGGGAAGAGGCCGCCCGCTGGCTGACCACCAACCACCCCGAGATCAGCGCCGAAGAGCTCGAGCATCGCCTGGGGCGCTACGGCCTGAACCCCTGCGGCGAGATCCTGGGCGCCGACTTCCACTGCAACCTCGCTGAGATTCACCTCAACCGGATCGACCCCGACGATCTGGTGGCCCAGGAAGAAGCCTTCACCGCCGGCGGCCTGGCCGTGGCCTGCCTGCTCAACCACCGCTTTGAGGTGGAGCGCTACCGCCAAAGCCGCGCCTGGGATCCGATCGTTGGCGTGAGCTTCACCGGCCTGTTCGACTTCTTCGTGCATGCCTTCGGCACCCCCTGGCTGACCTGGTGGGAAGCCGGTCGCCCGGACAGCGAGGAAGGCCGGGCCTTCAAGGCCAAGGAAGCGGAGTACCTCAGCCGTTGGAAAGAGATCGTCAACAAGGCCGTTTGGGACTACTGCGATCGCCACGGCCTGCGCCGTCCCAACCGCTGCACCACGGTCCAGCCCGCCGGCACCAAGAGCCTGCTCACCGGTGCCTCCCCCGGCTGGCACCCCCCCAAGGCCCAGCGCTTCATCCGCCGGATCACCTTCCGCAAGAACGACCCGGTCGCCCTGGCCTGCATGGACTACGGCTACTCGATCGTTCCGTCCCAGTCCGACAAGGACGAAGAGGGTCGCCTGCTCGATGACGCCTTCGATCCCCGCTGCACCGAATGGCTGGTGGAAATCCCCACCGAGGTGAGCTGGGCCAACATCCCCGGCGCCGATGCCGTCGAGATCAACAACTTCTCGGCCATGGCCCAGTTCGACTTCTACATGCAGGTGCAGCAGCACTACACCGCCCACAACACCTCAGCGACGGTGGAGTTCCGCGAGAACGAGATCGAACCGCTGACCGATGCGATCCACGGCGCGATCGACAACGGCCAGGGCTACATCTCAGCCGCGCTGCTGGCCCGCTTCGACGCCAACGCCACCTTCCCGCGTCTGCCCTTTGAGCCGATCAACCAGGACACCTACGAAGAACTCCAGGCCGCCGTGGTCAGCCGCCGCAGCACCAACGACTTCTTCGAAGCCCTGCAGCGCTACGACGGTGGCGAACTGATGGAGGCCGGTCCCGCGGGCTGCGACTCCGATAAGTGCCTGCTGCCGCTGGCCAAACCTGAGAACTAGGCGCTCACCAGCGCCTAGAGCCGCCTCCTGCTGGGGGGCGGCTTTTTTGTGGCAGCCACAGCAAGCCACTGCGCTACTTAACATTCGTTCACACAGTTTGATCCGCGTGACAGCCCCCACTTCTCTGTCCCTGGAATCCAACTTCGAACTCGAGCGGATCAAGCGCTCGATCGATGCGATGGACGACCTCGAGCTGCTCAAGCACCTCGCCAAGCAGATGGCCGAGATGATGCACGCCCAAAAACACGTCACCAAACAATTGCTGAACCCCAGGCAGCGCCAAAGCTTCGGCTTCGAGGCCTGAGCCCCTCAGCCAGGAGTCGCAGCCGACAGCAGGTCCAGGGCGACGGCGACCTGCTCAAGCAACTCGCAGCAACGCTCGTACTGGTGATCCGGGCTGAGACTGACCGGCAGGGTCTCAATCATGTCGGCCAGCTCACGGGTGCGCACGGCCAGCAGGTTGGTGGACAGAACGGCCATGGATCAGACGACCTCTCGGTCGCCGCGCTCTAAACCAACCATGCCAATCCGTCTCAGCCATCTCAGCCCTGAGACCAGCGAGTTGAGCGGGGCCATGGAACAATGAGGAGGACCCAAGGTCGTCCCTGGAGGGGTGGTCGAGTGGTTGATGGCTCTGGTCTTGAAAACCAGCGAAGTGAAAGCTTCCGTGGGTTCGAATCCCACCCCCTCC